>CALMNP010000072.1 GCA_937868875.1 uncultured Bacillota bacterium
CCAGAAGGAAATCTGTGGTTGATCTGCGAACTGGATCATATCACTAAATCTGCTTGGTGTTTGGTTTGATAACTAGATCCTGGCCGGTCAGGAACCAGCAATTGTACGTGTTTGAGGCGGTTACGAGTCGGAGACCAGAGGTCCGAATCTCACAAAAAGCAGGAGGCAGAACATGCGGAACGGGTTTCGGCAAGCTTTGGCCATGGTCGCAGTCCTTTCGGTTTTCGTCCTGGCTGGATGTGGGTCCTCTGCCAACCAGGCAGGCCCCGCGAAGGACGCAGGCAAGGTCACCATCGACGTCTGGCATTTCTGGGAAGGCCACGAGTCCGAGGCTTTCAAGAAGGTTGCCGAAGCGTTCATGAAGGCCAACCCCAACATCGAGGTTAAGGTGCTGGACGGCGCCGACGAGGCCAAGATCCTGACCGCCATCTCGGGCGGCACCCCGCCCGATGTGGCCATCCTGCCTGAAGCCGAACCGATTGCACAGTGGGCGCAGAGCGGCGCTATCGAGCCCATCGACAGCTACCTGCAGTCCGCCTCGTTTGACGTCAAGACCGTGGCCCCGGCCGCCCTCGCCCTGGGCAAGTGGAAGGGCAAGCAGTATGCCCTCCCGTTCATGGCTGACGCCTGGGCGCTGTACTACAACAAGGATCTCTTCAAGGCCGCCAATCTCGACCCCGAGAAGCCCCCGACGACCATCGAAGAGCTGAACGCCCTGGCCGCCAAGCTGACCAAGAAGGATGGGTCCGGCAACCTGACGCAGGCCGGCTTCATTCCCTCTTACACCGAGAATCATTTCCCGCTCTACATCTGGGCCTTCGGCGGCGAGATCATGAAGGATGGGAAGTTCCAGCTGACCAGCCCCAACACCGTGGCGGCCATCCAGTGGTCGGCAGACTTCCACAAGAAGCTGGGCGTCGACGCCGTCACCCGCTTCAAATCCGGTTTCGGCAAGTATGACAGCCCGGAGGCGGCGCTCTATACCGGCAAGGTCGCCATGGCGGTCGACGGCGAATGGCAGATCAGGTTCATCGACGAGTTCTCGCCCAAGCTGAACTACGGTGTGGTCCCCTTCCCCGTGGTGGCGCGGGAGAAGGACCGGCTGAAGGGTCTCACCTGGTTCAACGTCAACTCCGTCATCCTGCCCAAGGGCGCCAAGCATTCCAAGGAAGCCTGGGCCTTCATGCAGTTCCTGGAGACGCCCGCGGCGATGGACCTGATGACCGAGTCCATCTTTAACATCCCAACCCTGACCACGTCCGCCTCCACCAACAAGCTGGCCCAGAACCCCAACTTCAAGATGTTCATCGACCTGGTCAACGGACCCAACGCTCGGGCCTATGAACCCAACCCGGTGGCCGGTGAACTGGCCGATAATCTGACTGCGTTCGTCGAGGGCGCCGATCAGGGTACCGTGGATATCACCAAGACACTGGCCGAGCTCCAGGCCAAGCTCCAGGCTTCGTACGACAAGGCCGCCAAGTAGGCAGGCATGAGGGCAGCCCGGGGTCAACCTGAGATCCCGGGCTTCTTCCTTAAAACGGAGTGAGATGATGAGCCGAACTCAGCGCAGAAACCTATGGCTGGGACTGGCCTTTGTCAGTCCCTGGATTGTAGGCTTTGTACTCTTCCTCGCCTTCCCCATGGTCCAGTCCCTCTGGTACTCCTTTACCGACAAGAATGTGATGGGGGCCGGCGGCTGGGTCGGGCTGGAAAACTACCGGGAATTGCTGCTGAGGGACAAGCTTTTCCGCATTTCCCTCTACAACACGCTCTATATCACGCTCCTGGGGGTGCCGCTGAGTCTGGGTCTCTCCCTGGTGCTGGCCCTCATGCTCAACCTGAAGGTCCGGGGCATCTCCTTCTACCGCACGGCCTTCTACATCCCGTCGATCGTGCCCGCCGTGGCCGCCTCCATGCTCTGGATGTGGGTCCTCAACCCCCGCTATGGGTTGATCAACGATCTGCTCTGGCGCATCGGGATCAAGGGGCCGCTCTGGCTGGGCAGCCCGCCGTGGGCCAAACCCGCACTGATCATCATGAGCCTCTGGGGCGTCGGCAACACCATGCTGATCTACCTCTCCTCCCTGCAGGACGTCCCCAGCCAGCTCTACGAAGCGGCGGAGCTTGACGGGGCGGGGGTCTGGAGCAAGTTCAGGCACGTCACTCTGCCCATGATCACCCCCGTGACCCTGTTCAACCTGATCATGGGCATCATCAACTCCTTTCAGTACTTCACGCAGGCCTTCATCGTCAGTCAAGGAAAGGGCGGGCCGGCCAACTCCACCCTCTTTTACACCCTCTATCTCTACCAGAAGGCCTTCCGTGACCTGCAGATGGGTTACGCCGCAGCGATGGGCTGGATTCTCTTCCTGATCATCCTCTCGCTGACCCTGCTGATTGTGCGGTTCTCCAAGAGCTGGGTCTACTACGAGGGGGGCGAACGGTGAAGGCCAAGCTGCTCAAGCCAACCCTTACGAGTCTGGGACTGGCCGTTGCCGGCCTCTTCTTTCTGCTGCCCTTCCTCTGGATGATTTCCACCTCGCTCAAGACCGACGCCGAGGCCTTCAGCATTCCGGCCCACTGGATTCCCAGGGTGATTCAGTGGTCCAACTACAAGAAGGCCGTCACCACGATTCCTTTCTTCCAGCAGACGCTGAACACACTGTACATCAGCGTCATGACCACCGTTGGCACGGTCATCAGCAGTGCCCTGCCGGCCTATGGGTTCGCCCGCATCAAGTGGCCGGGGCGGGATGCGCTTTTCACCCTGGTGCTTGCCACCATGATGCTCCCCTTTGCCGTCCAGATGATCCCGATGTACGTCATCTTCCGGCAACTGGGATGGGTCAACTCCTTCAAACCCCTCTGGGTCCCTTCGTTCTTTGGGGCGGCCTTTAACATCTTCCTGCTCCGCCAGTTCTTCATGACCATCCCCAAGGAGCTCAGCGAGGCGGCCCGTATCGACGGCCTGAGTGAACTGGGCATCTTCGCCCGGATTATCATGCCGCTCTCCCGTCCAGCCGTGACCACGGTGGCGGTGCTCAACTTCCTCTGGGCCTGGACCATGTTCCTGGAGCCGCTGATCTTCCTGAATGACCCCAAGCTGTACACCCTGTCGCTGGGACTGCGCGCCTTCCAGTCCGCTCATACGGCACAGTGGGCGGTCCTCATGGCTGCGGGTGTCATCTTCACCGTGCCGATCGTTCTGCTCTTCTTTGCCGCACAGCGGGTCTTTATTGAAGGGATCACCCTGACCGGCATCAAGGGGTAGATCACCGCCCGCCACATTGATATCACTGCGTGAGGAGAATCGGCGTGACGCGTCTTCTGCTCGGTATCGACGCCGGAAACAGCAAGACCTGGGCCATGGCCGGCGACATGAGCGGCCGGTTTCTCGGCTGGGGGAAGGGCCCCCGGGGGAACCATCAGGCCAGGGAAGTAGGCGTGGCAGGTGCGGTCGAGGCTTTCGCCACTGCCGTGGAGGGCGCTCTTGCGCAGGCAGGCGCCCGTATCGAGGAGGTCGCACGGGCGTCCTTCTGCCTGGCAGGCGCTGACCTGCCCTCAGATTACGAGTTGCTCGGGTCGGCCATCCATGTCCATTGGCCATCTCTCTCCTTCTCCGTCCATAACGACTCCATCGCCGGGCTGCGCTCCGGCACCTCCCGCGGCTGGGGCGCCGTGGTGGTCTGCGGCACCGGCACCAACGCCGTCGGCCGCGGCCGGGACGGCCGCGAGGTGCAGGTCGGCGGTCTGGGGTATCTGGACGGCGATTACGGCGGCGGCGGCGACCTCGGACGGGATGCCGTACGCGCCTCCTTCCAGGCCGCCTTCGGACGCGGCCGCGAGACAGCTCTGCTGCCAATGGTGCTCGCCGCGCTGGGCCAGCCCAGCGCGGACGCTTTCCGGGACGCTATCTACCAGGAAGCCCTGCGTCCCGGCTACGTGCTGGACCTTGCCCCTCTGGTCTTCAACGCCGCCAACGAGGGCGACGAGGTGGCCCAGGAGATCCTGATCCACATGGGCACGGAACTGGGCAAGGCAGGCGGCGCTGCCCTGAAAGCGGTTGAGCTGGACCAGGCAGACGGCGCCGAGGTGGTACTTTCGGGCAGCGTCTGGAAGGGCAAGAGCCCGCTCCTGATCGACGCCTTCCGGCTTTCGCTGCACCGGACGGCCCCACGGGCGGTTCACGTCCGGCCCCGGTACGAACCCGTGGTGGGGGCCTATCTGCTGGCGCTGGAATTCGCGGCGGGCCAGGTGGGACCGTCGGAAGTGGCCAACCTCGAAGCATCCCTGCCGGATTCCCTGCGTATTCGCTCTGAGGAGGTTTGAGCATGCTGAAGGTTGCCGTCATCGGCGGTGGCAGCAGCTACACGCCGGAACT
>CALMNP010000073.1 GCA_937868875.1 uncultured Bacillota bacterium
CGGTCGCGCAAGGCCTCAATGGGGTCCAGGCGGGCCGCTCGCAGGGCCGGGACCATGCCGGCTCCCACGCCCAGCAAGGCGGAGAAGCCGAGCGACCCCAGGGCAAGTCGCGGTGTGACGGTGAAGATGGTGGTGCCTCCGGGGGCGGTGAAGTGGTTGACGGAGACCACCAGGATGCCCCCGGCCAACAGGCCCATCAGCCCTCCGACCAGCCCGATCACCAGGGACTCCAGCAGAAACTCCTTCAGGATGTCGTTGTCGCCGGCCCCGAGGGCCTTCTTCAGGCCGATCTCCCGTACCCGCTCCGAGACGGACACCACCATGGTGTTCATGATGGACAGTCCGCCCACCAGCAACGCCACCATGGTGCTGCCGAGGATGACCAAATTAAAGACGGCGGAAAAACCTGCGATCTGCTTCCTGGCCTCGGATGGGGAATAGACCTTGTTGGCGGGGAGGCGCTCCTGGATGGCCTGGGCCACCTGATCGGGGTTGTGGCCCAGAGCCGGGATGGCGTAGAGGCTGCCCACCAGGGAGTCAACGTCCAGGGCGCGGAAGACGGGGTGTGAATCGCGCAGGATGGCGCGGGCGTCGGCGATGGGCACGAAGGCCATCTTGTCCGGGCCGGTCATCATCCGCTGCAGGATGCCCACCACGGTGAAGGTCTTGCCGCGGCTCTCCAGGGCCGAGCCGGGGCGCAGCCCATACTCCCGGGCGATATCGGCCCCGACCACGGCCTTGAGGTGTTCCTGCGGCTGCCACCAGCCGCCCTGGGCAAACTTGAAGTCGCTGGGCCCGGCGGCCTTGGTCGACAGGCGAGCGACTTCCTCTACGTTCACTCCCTCCAGAATGTCCGGCATGCCGAAGCTGAAGTTCTGGTCGTCCTTCAGCATGAGGGCCACGGCGGACTCCACCAGGGCCACACCGGGGACCTGGCGGATGTCGCCGGCCAGACCGGCCGGCAGGGTGCCGCTGCCGAAGAGGCCCCCGCCGCCCCTCTCGCCGATGACGATGCGGTCCGCTAGAAAACGCGTCGCGCCGGTGAGCATGATGTTGACCCTCTCCGCCATGGCGCCCATGACCACCAGAGCGAAGACGCCGATGACGATGCCCAGCAGCGTCAGGCTCACCCGTCCCCGCCGCTGCCACAGATTGTGCAGGATCTCCATGTCTTCTTCTCCCTCCCGCAGACGGTACTATCTCCTCCCGGCGGGGGTCGCATGCGAGAGGAAACCCGTTGACGGGCGGCCCGTTCCCTGGTATGATTAGAACAGATGTTCGATAGAATGCCGGGGGCAGCGCCCGGCGGAAAGAGGTTAGCCGTGCTGGAGAACGACGAGACGGCCATCTACCGGTCCGACGTCGCCACTCCGCTGGGGGTGTTCCGCCTGGCCGCAACGGACCGCGGCCTGTGCGCCCTGCTGCTGCCGCGGTCCTCGGATGAGGTCTGGCTGAAGCACATGGGTCCTCACCGCATCCTGGAAGATGCCAGGCATCCGGTGCTGCGGCAGGCGGCGGCGGAGCTGCAGTCCTACCTGCGGGGCGAGCTGCAGCAGTTCGGGGTTCCCCTGGACCTGCGGGGGACGCCCTTCCAACTTCAGGTGTGGGGCGCCTTGCAGCAGATACCCTACGGCGAGACCCGAACCTACGGCCAGGTCGCGGCCCAGGTCGGGAACCCGCGGGGGGTGCGGGCGGTGGGCATGGCCAACAACCGCAACCCCGTAGCGGTCATCGTGCCCTGCCATCGGGTCATTGGGGCCAACGGGTCGCTTGTCGGCTATGGCGGCGGCCTGCCCTTGAAGGAGCACCTGCTCGTTCTGGAGCGCTCAGGCCTGGCCCTGGCGGCCGGGCAGTGAGCCTCGGACGGACAGGATTTGACCGGCTCCCGGCGAATCGTATGGCGGTGACCAGGACGGGCCACGAGAGTGGCCCGCTTTCCTTGGCGCCCTCAGGAGGGTGACAGGGGTATCAAGAAGGGCAAGGGAACAACCAGGGAGGACCTGCTGGAGATCTATCAGCGTCTGTACGGGTGGCTGGGGCCACGGCGCTGGTGGCCGGCGGAGACGCCCTTTGAGGTCATGGTGGGCGCCATCCTGACCCAGAACGTCAGCTGGCGCAACGTCGAAAAGGCCATCGCCAACCTG
>CALMNP010000074.1 GCA_937868875.1 uncultured Bacillota bacterium
CCCTGCGGCCGGCCCTGGGTTGGCCCCCGATGGCCGCCTGCAGCGAGGTAAAGCCTTGGACGGTGTCCAGCCCCATGGACCCCATCACCCCCGTCGGATGAGCCCGGCCGTTACAGGCTGCGTCGATGACGGGAATGCCGGTGAGGGCGGACTGGAACCAGCCGTTCAGGGTGGAATGCCCCCCGTTCTCCGAACTGATGATGCCGGCAACCCGTCCCCCGACGCGCTCCTGAAGCAGCTGCAGTGCATCGGCGTAGTCCGCCGGCTTGACGTACTGGTCCCTGGCGGCGGGGGCGCCCACGGAGGAAACGGTGACAATCAGGTCTCCGGGGGCCAATTCGGAAAGGGGCACCAGTTGCGGCTGTCCCACCTCCAGGGCCAGGTTGCCGAGGGCCATGCCCGATGCGGCCCGGCCTCCGCCGCCGCCGCCCAGAAATGCCCCGCCCAGCACCGCGCGTTGGACGTGTTTGGAATCCAGGAGCATGCCCATCCCCCCTGCCGTATCGGCGTTCTGGTGATTCATCGGCGTTACCCCAGCACTTCTGCGGCCAGTCGGGCCACAACGGAACGGGCCAGGAGCACGGGCACCTGAACCTCCTGCTGCACGCGCCGCTTCATCGCCTGGGTGAACCCCATGCAGTCGAGCACCACAAATTCAACCCTGCTGGCCGCCAGCCGCCTGGCTGCCTGGACGACCCCGTCCACGTCCCCATAGGGGGAACCGGCGGCGACATGGAGGTCGCCTTCGCCGGTAAGGTCCGACCATTTCTGGCGCATGTCCTCCTGCTGCTCCGGCAGGGGGCAGATCACCCCTACCCGGGCGCCCCTGGCCAATGCCTTGACGCCATGGCCGAGAAGCTGATCCGCCGGCAGCAGGGGCTTGTTGTGCCGAAAGGGCGGGAACTCTCCGGTGCAAAGAAGCACCGTGGCGCTTACGCCGGCCGCCTCCAGTTCGTCGATGGCCCTCTGCATGCGAGGCAGGATGTGGCTCTTTCCGATCACGGCTGAGGAGCCGTCCCCCAGGCGCGTCACCAGGGTGTGATCACCGCTCAGGGGACGCAAGGCGTCGATCTCCTCAGCCGTCAACCCATCGAGGGCTCCGCGCTCCAGGGGCTCTGCGCCTTCAAGCCAGGCGAGCATTTCGGGCACCATGTCAGCCCGGGGCGACTGACCAATGGTAATGAGGCCGACTTTTGGCTGCGCTGGGCTCATGCTGAACATCTTCCTCCTTTGACCCGTTGGGTGTTGCCCCCGCCACCGGCGTAAAATCAGAGGATCTGCCCGTCCCTGATAATGACATCGCCGTCCAGGTAGAGCGTCGGTCGGACGATGACGCCGTCCGTGTGCGAGGGCGCATCTACCGTCCCGCCCAGGTTCAGACTCTTGCCGATCCCAAAGTGAACGCTGCCCAGAAGCCGCTCATCCTCGATCAGCCGGCCGGACAGGGTGGCCTTCGGGTTCGTCCCCACGCCGATTTCGGCGATGTTATACACAAGGTCGTGCTGAAAGCTGGAGAGAAACTTGCAGAACTGGTCCGCCTGGCGGCCCCCCTGAATCTCCACCACGCGCCCTTCTCTGACCACCAGCCGGACGGGGTCCTGCAGAATGCCGAGGGGGGCGAGGCTGCCGTCAAAAACGATCACACCCTCGGCAGAGCCCTCCAGGGGCGCGAGCGCCGTGGCGCCGGCCGGGACGAAGTTCCACTGGCCCGGCTGGTCGCAGATGCCATCCACCGCCATGGCCTTGCGATCACCCAGCCTGACCGTGACGTCCATGCCATTCGTCGCGGTCACCCGGGCTGTTTGCGCCCTGTCAAACAGCGCGGCGAGGCGGCGGGTCTCGTGCGCCAGCTCGTCGTAGGCCACATCGACGGAGCCGAGCATCATCTCTTCGCTCAACCCCGAGCAGACCAGAATTCGGGCGCCCTGGTCGCGGGCGGCGCGCAGCGTGCGGGTATGGGTAAGGGAGACCACCGGCGCCGCCACCACCGCGTCGACCGCAGCGAAAGCCGCCTGCACGAAGGGGGGCGGTTCGTCGTTCTGTCGCGCCAGAACCGGGTATGTCAGGAGCCCGGTGCGAGCGCCCAGCACGTTGCCGGCCGTCACAAAGGCCTTCAAAAGAGCGAGGGACTGCCGCGAATCTCCGGCTACCAGAAGGCTTTCGCCCGGTTTGAGCCGGAGGCTGTTTTGCAGCACATTATGGGCAGAACGGATCACGTCCACGTCTTTCATGATTCAGCCCCTCGTGCAGCGGTTTCAGTGAGATCGGCCATCCTGACCAGGTCCTGCTCTGTGTTGTAGTAGTGAGGCGAGACGCGGGCTACAACGGATTGACCGTACTTGGCCAGGGCGACCTCCGCCATAAAGGTTCCGGCTTCAATGATCACGCCCTGTTCCGCCAGAACGGTGACCAACCGCTTTGGATCGACGCCCGTGACGTTGAAGGAGATGATCCCCGCCCGGTGTTCAGGCTGCACCGGGCCGTAGACCGCCAGGCCTGGGATTCGGCGCAGCAGATCATCCATTTGCTGTACAAGGGCTCCAGTCTGAGCCGCGGTGGCCGCCACTCCGAGCTGATTCGCATAGTCGACGGCCAGCCCAAGGCCGAGGATGGCGGGGATGTTGGGAAGGCCGGCCTGGAAGCGCTTGGCGGTGGCAGGGTGCCGCAGGGTCCTTGCCGCAGGCTGCCACTCGGTCCCGCCCCAGCCGACCAGGGTCGGCCGGATCTCCTCAAGGTGGTCCTCCCGCACGTACAGGATGCCGGAGCCCTCCGGGCCCCTCAGCCACTTCCTGCCCGGTGCGGCCAGGAAGTCGCAGTGGAGTCTGTCCACGTGAAGGGGGAGCAGGCCCAGGGACTGGGCGGCGTTCACCAGGTACAAGACCTGTGGCTGAATCTGTTTGAGGGCCTGCCCAATCTCCTCCACGGGCTGCACCGTGCCGAGGGCGTTCAGCACGTGGCTGATGGTGACCAGGCGGGTCCGCGGCCCCACGGCGGCGAGCACGGCTTCCGCCGTGGTCATTCCCTCTCCATCCGTGGTTACAGTCCGGACCTTCACACCGCGCTCCCGCTCAAGGCGCAGCCAGGGGACGACGTTGGAATGGAACTCCACGTCGAGGAGCACCACCTCGTCGCCTTCCTGCCAGTCCAGGCCGTTGGCGACCAGGTTCAAACCCTCCGTCCCGTTGCTTGTAAAGGCCACTTCGTGGGGTCTCGCGCCAATGAGAGCGGCGGCCTTCGAGCGCACTTCTTCCACTTGCTCGTAGGTTTTGGCGCGAAAGCTCGGCAGGTAAGGCCCCAGCCTGGACAGGTCCTTCAGGTAGGAGGCGATTCCCTCCACCACCGGCAGCGGCGGCGGGGCGGCCGCGGCGGCGTCCAGGTAGACGGACCTGGCAAAGAGGGGCGTGTCCTTCCGAATGCGATGATGGTCCAGGCTGAGGTTGCTCAAGGTCATTCCTCCAGGAGATTCCTCGGGTAGGACGTCAGGCTTTCCGCGCCCTGCTCCGTCACCACCATGTCGTCCTCAATGCGAATGCCGCCCTTGCCGGGAAGGTAGATGCCCGGCTCGACGGTGAACGTCATGCCCGGTTGGAGCTTGACGTTGCTTCCCCGCATGATGTAAGGCTCCTCGTGGTCGTCCAGGCCGAGGCCGTGCCCGGTCCGGTGGGTGAAATAGAGGCCGAAGCCCTCCTGATCAATGAGGTCCCTGGCCAGAGCATCGACCTCTCCGGCGGTGAGACTGGGCGCAATGCCTTCCCGGGCCCTTGTCTGGGCCGCCTGCAACACCCGATAGGCCCGGCGCAGCTCTGCATCCGGGACAGGGCCTACACTCACCGTCCGGGTGATGTCAGCCACGTAGCCCCTGTAGATGGCGCCGAAGTCGAGGACGACGAGCTCCCCTGACTCAATGGCCTTGTCCGATGCCCTCCCGTGGGGCAGCGCCCCCCTCCAGCCGGAAGCGACGATGGTGCCGAAGGGGGTGCCCTCTGAGCCCAACTGGCGCATCTCCATCTCCAGCAGCGCCGCGATTTCCATTTCGCGCCGGCCTGCACGCACTTGCGGCAGAACGCGCCCCAGGGCCTGCTCGGCCATGCGGATGGCGTCCCGCATCGCGTCCAGTTCGGCCTGATCTTTTTTGGCCCGAACGGAGGCGAAAATGGGTCCGGCATCGACCGTATCGAAGTCCTTCAGGGCCTCCTGCAAGAGACGGTACTCCAGCAGTCGCATCACGCCGTACTCCACGGCAATCCGCTTACCCCTGAGACCCAACTCTTCAAGAAGCCCCTGCAGCGCTCCTGACGGGCCGTCCTCGTCCCGATACGTATACACATCGGCGCCCGGCGACGAGTCCTGGGCCCCGGTCCGCTCCAGTTCGGGCAGAAACAGGACCCGATCCCCACGCAGCGTGATGATGCCAAGGTGGATGCGCTCGCTGAGCTTGCCTTTGTAGCTGAAGGTATACAGCAAGTTGGCACCAGGCATGATCAGCAAGGCGTCTACCTGCTGGCGGCGGCCTTCGTCCAACACGCGGGCAATCCGATCCTCAAACATGCTCCTGTCCTCCTAACGGTCGCCCAGCGCCGTGGCGATCAGACGGGTGGTGCGCTGCAACTCGGGCACCATCTGACGGGCCTTTTCCTTCGTCAGCCGCGTGACCGGACCGCCCAGGGTGATTCCCCCCAACAGGGTCCCTCGCCGGTCTAAAATAGGTACCCCCAAACCGGCAACGTCCGGAGTGACCTCACCCACGGTGTAGGCCCACCCTCTGGCACGAATCGCCTTGAGTTCCTGACGAAGCACGGCGGGGTCGACGGGACTTTGACCGGCTATCGAGGGAACTGGTTTGCTGAGGATCCTCTCCACGCGCTCCGGCGGCAAGAAGGCCAGCAACGCCTTGTTGGAAGCGCCAAGGGTAAGGGGTACGTGGTTGCCCAAAGTCATGTGCACGCGTACCGGGCTGTCGCTGTCAACCTTGGCGACGGTAACGGCGCTTTCGTTTTCCACCACGATGAGAAAAACGCTCTCGCCGGTCAAGCGAGCCAGTTCATTCATGTACGGCAGGGCGACCTGCCGCAGATCCAGGCTCTCAGAAACAATAGACGCCAGCGACAAAACCTGCAGCCCCAACCGGTAACGCTTGTTCTCCGGGTTCTGAGAAAGGTAGCCGTAGAAGGCCAAAGTCTCGACAAGCCGAAAGGTAACGCTCTTTGGCAACCCCAGTTCCCGCGCCGCGTCACTCAAGCCCCACTCAGGGATCTTGACCGTGAACAGGGACAGCAAGCGCAGGGCCCTCTCCACCGTCTGCAACCGCTGCGATCTCTCGCCAGCCTCGGTATCCGTCACAGCCGAACCAGCATCAGTCGGCCTCCCCAAACCTTTCCCCACCTCCAAGGCGGATGTGCTGCAACCTGCGGCGTTTTGGGTGTTGTTCCACATATCGGACCGCCGGTCTTTTTATTGGAAACGTAGATTCGATATCGCCGTACACATTCCTCCTTCTCTTTGCTAAAATTTTTCATTGTTTAAGGCACTAAGCGAAGGATATGGGCTCGAGGCTGGCGACAGCAACGAAAAGGCGGTCGGGGATTGCCCCGACCGCCTCCGTCATCGCGTTCCAAAGCTGAAACAGCCCAGGCAGACGGTCAACTTTCGCAATCGCTGACATGTCGAAGTGGACAGATACCATTCACCTCACGGTGACGCCGTTGCCCTTGGCTAGCGGGCGGGTGCTGGCAGCTCCTTGGGGCCCAGCACCTTCATCTTCACGAACAGCTTTCTCTCCTCGAACTTCTTGCCGAGCAGGTATATCGAACATTTGTTCCCAGACGTTGCCCGGGTTATAATGCTCCTGGACAGGCAATTCAGGCTAACCCGGGGGGGCTTCCACAGTGCATCGTTTCCTTGATGTGAATGGGCTGCGCCTCGCGTACGTAGATTTTGGCGG
>CALMNP010000075.1 GCA_937868875.1 uncultured Bacillota bacterium
GCAATCTGTCCTAGCAATGGACAACTAGCAGCGCCCCCTGGTTCCGCGTCCCAAGATGCCATCATCAACAGGTGGTAGCGCTATCGAATTGGCGCATCGTCTCGCTACGGGACCTGAACGAACCAGTCTAGTGCGGGAAGGACTGACAAGTGAATGAGTTGTCTCCGTCCTGCCGGCGTCTTCGCATTGGTGGCATTGGTGCTACGGCGTAGCACCTGCTTTGAAGGAGGAGATTGTGATGTGGTGGATGGCAGCGGGCGGAGTTGTATTCCCTTTCCTTACGGGTTGGCTCTTTTGGCGTTACGGAGTCTGGCGATTGGTCCTGCGAGGATTGGGATATGGCGACGACGCAATACGCTCGATTAGCCGATGGGGGATTCCATTCACATACTTAGTGCTGGAACCGTTCTGGCTGATCGCCATGCTGGAACACTATCCAATGTCAGTGTCTGTGCGGGCGCTGAGCTATATGGGCCTCTTCGCGGTACCCTACCTGGCGGCTTTTGCAGCAGCCGTCCTCCTTGTTCGCAGGCGGCCGCGGATCTAGGGTACTCTAAATGTCCTTGCCTGATGAGGGCAGGCCTTAGGGGGTTAGCACTTATCGAACCACCTGCCGTGCGCTCAGATGCACTGACCGGGAGAAAGGTACGAAGCTCAGTAAAGTTTTTCAGTAGTAACCGCGTTCTCTACAGATTCCTTGAGCGCCTGTTTCAGGCGTGCCCTGACGAGTGGAAGGACCACATCCGCTCGGTTGTTAGGACACTTTGGACAACCTCCTCGGAATTCCTATTGGGAGGCAAGGCTCCTATTGCAACGCCTTGAACGTGAAGCTGCTACCATCCTGACTACTGACGACCACCAGGACGTGGTTTCGGCGATTACGGCAATTGACTCAGTAATGCCCCCACCGCAGGGCTAGAAACGGGCAAGGCACTGGTGACGCCCAACGGATTTGAGCCTGGGAGATGTCCTATCCCGGACGTTGGATGCATTGCAGAGTTGGGGTCTGATGGCGGGGAGGGGCCGAACTGATGACTACCCACAAGCCTGACCGGGGTGCTGACCTACCGTCGTTTGTCCTCTATACTCCGGCGTTTATGCAAGCACTCGTTTGGGCATTGATGTGGCTCAGTGCGTTGTTCCTGTTAGTACCTATCCTTCTAGCCTCGAACCGCCTTGCAGCAGGGATCACTGCACTCGCCGCCTTCTCGGTGCAAGTTCTCTGGGGATGGTTTCTTGTTCGGAAACCACAACAGCACCAGGGTGGGTTTCTTCTCTATGCTGCCTACTGGACGGCGGTCCTCACTTTGTCGTGGTTAAGCCTGCCCCTCTGGATATTCCGCTCCCACAGCGTGGGACTCTTGCTCGTGTACGCGGCAATGACTGGAGCGGTGGGCATTTTGGCGCCACCTGCAGTCTCACTGGAAAGGCAGACTGTCAGGGGTAGGGGCCGCCGCTGGTATTCGTGGGGTTCATGGCTGAGCCCTATCGTAATAGGAGCGGGAGGAGCGGGCACATTCATGAATCGTGTGCTGGAGGCAACCGTTGCCCCTAGCACTCACGCTGCTGTGGGAGGTGCCGTGGGCCTAATACTTGCCGTAATGCTCATCTTCGCCTCCTGGTACAACCTGGTGAAGTATCATCGCTATAGACGCGTGGCCAACTCAAGGACCGTACGAAAGATGAGTTGTGGTTAATAAGCAGTGGGGTATCCAGGACCGGGCGGCAGCACAGGCGGTTCTTGATGACCTAAAGAACGCTCTTGAAGGGAGGCAGTGCCGTGACGTACCAGCAGGTGATTCCAACTCTATTGGTTGGCGTGCCTGAATTCCGGGAGACATATAACGGGCTTAGGTCATGGGCTGGAGAAGACGTTGGAGCCAACGTTGTATTCGGCGGTCTCTTTGACTTTGTTATAGACCTCTGCAGGGGAATCTCGGTGAGCCCCGAAAGCAATGCCCTACTCCAAAGGGTCCTCGCATTTGTGGAGGAATGCGCATCTAGCCAGGATCCTGAGACGCAGAACCTTTTGCAAGTTTCATTTATGGAGCATATCCGACGTAACGAGCCAAGTCACCAATACGTCGTGCATCTGTTGGGGCCGTATTCGCTAGAATTGCTACGGTTAGCCGAGTCATGGTAGGGTGCCATCGACGCTAGGTGCGGCAAGTCCCTTATACCTAACGTGTAACCAGGGCCTGTTGACAAAAGGGCTACCGTTATGTGTTCCTAGCGGATGTAACTACCACATCACATTCGCGAGGAGGGACACCACGGTGGCCAGTAACAGCATGGCACTCCTGGACGAACTCCGCAAAGCTGGTATGAGTGGCGACATCGACTTTTTGCGGGAAGCATGCAGGCGATGGCAGAACTCATGATGGAGATCGAGGTGGCTGAAAAAGGCCGGGGCCGGACGCTACGAACGCGCCGCCAGTCGCAATACCCACCGTAACGGCTATCGCCTACGACCGTGGAAGATGCGGGTGGGTTCCGTCCCGCTCCGCATCCCCAAGCTGTGGCAAGGGTCCTACTTCCCGTCACTGTTAGAACCCCGGCGGATGGCGGAAAAGGCCCTGGTCTCTGTCGTGCACGAAGCCTATGTGCAGGGACCTCACCGCCTCGAACAACCACAATCCCCGCCGGTACCTCATGTACGGCGGGGATTGTGGTGCTGCGTGGACCATATCGGACCAACGGCGCTGTATCCCTAATCCGGAGGATATTCGATCGCCAGCGCCAGCGCGTCATCCCGTCCGTTGGCCCGGGCCACAAGGCCTTCCACGAGATCCACAAGGGGTCCGCCGGCTCGCCGCGGCGCCTCGTCCGGCGGCACCCCGTCGGTCGCCAGCAGGAGGCGGGACCCCGCTCCCACCGGCAACCGCTCTTCCCTGACGCCAGGCCATTGGACACCCAGGCATCCTGCCGGGCTAAGAATCTCTACGCCGCTTGTCAGATCAACGGTTCGGACATTGCCGACGCCGGCGCAGGAAGCGACGCCGCCGGACAGCCGCATCAGCCCGGCCACCGCGCCGCGGCTGGGCCGGGCTGCCTGGTGCGCGCCCGCCAGCAAGTCGGCAAGCGGGTCCGCGGCATGACCGGTCAGATAGGTTCGAACCGTGTCGGCGGCGAGAGACGCCCCCTCGCCGTGCCCCAGACCGTCGATGACGGCGATCAGCAGTCCTGCCCGTGAGTCGACCACCAGGTAACCGTCGCCCGAGACAGCCTCTCCGTCTGCGTGACGCAGCGCGACAGCGACGGCCGGCCAGCGGCTGGCCCGCTCCCAGTCCGACCCGGCTTCGGGGAGGCGGCGGCGGGCCGTTACCAGAGCGCCACCGCCATCCGGGTCGAAGAGGGTGAGGGAATCCATCAGCCGGCGGACCCCTGTCAGGCCAATTCCGAGCCCCCTCGGAGGCGTGCCGGCCGTCCCCCGGAAACCGGGTCCCCGGTCGCGGCAGACGACCTCATACAGGGCTCCTGAGCGCCGCAGCCATACCTCTCCGGAGATTCCGTAGCGCACCACGTTTTGTGCCAGTTCGGAGACGGCGGTTTCAATTTCCGTCACAGCGTAGCGGTCAAATCCCATCGCCTCCGCCATTGCCCGGGCCTGGGCCCGGGCCAGGTACACATCGACCTCCTTCTGAATGGGGATGAGGCGACTCTCCCTTACCTCAGCCACTTGCGCATCCAGACGCGCGTCCCGCGTCCCACTTCGCTCTGCAGCTCGAAATCGTCCATCAGCGTACGGGCGCCGCTGATCCCGCGGCCGAAACCATTTCCGGTCGAGTAACCTCCCCGAAGCACCCGCTCCACGTCCGCAATCCCCGGCCCCTGGTCCACGACCACCATTTCGAGTCCGGGCTGCCCGTTTTCCTCGATGACCCGAAACTGGACCTCTCCCTCCGACGCATACTGGACCACGTTCCGGATGATTTCCGAGATCGCGGTGGCGACTCGGGTCTGGTCCACGATGCCGAAACCCAGCTCACGGCTCAGTTCTCGGGCGGCGCCGCGGGCCGTCACGATGACCATTTCATCGCGGCCCTGAATGTTGATGCTGAGCGACGCCGTGTCCCCCACTAGCGCATTTGCGTTCTCAGCCATGTCAATCCCCGTTCCAGGTTCAGATCTGTGTGGATGCCCGGAAGATCCAGCCCCAGTTCGACCAGGGTAACGGCCACCGCCGGCCGGAGGCCAACCACCACGGTGGGAACGCCCATCAGGCGGATCATGGCCGCCGTATCCCGCAACAGCCGCCCCATGTACGAATCAACCACCTCGACGGCCGTCAGGTCGATCAAGACCCCGGCAGCTTCGGTCCGCCGCAGGCGCTCAAGTAGGTTCTGCTGGAGGGCGGTGACGTCGTTGTCCTTCAGTTCGCCCTGGACGGATACGATGAGGAATCTTTCAATCTGCAGGACGGGGATGTTCATTGCGGCTCCCTCGTCACGGTATAGCCGAGCAAGGAGAGGGCTCTTTGCAGGCCGGAATGAAGGTCGCCGTATGTCTCCACGCCCTCCAGCGATACGCCCAGCCGGACCATGGCCTGCGCCACCTGGGGGCTGATGCCGACGATGATGCTCCGGGCGCCGACAAGCCGGGCCGCCCTGGTCGTCCGGATAAAGTGATCCGCCACCGCGGAATCGACGGAAGGGACGCCGGTCACGTCAAGAATGACGATCCGGCTGCCCAGGAGGCTAATGCGGTTCAGGAGATGCTCCATCATCTGCTTGGCCCGGCTGCTGTCCACCAGCCCCACCAGCGGCATGACCAGGATGCCGTCCCAGACCGGGATGACGGGGGTCGAGAGCTCACGGATGATCTTCCGCTGCTCCTCTTCCACCAGCTGGGCGCGCTGAGCCGCAAACACCTCTCCCGCCCGGATCGACGCCTGATCCTTGAATTTGCTGAAGGCCTGGATGGCACGGAGCACCCGGGCCAGGTCTCTTCCGTAGTCCGCGCCCAATGCCTTGTAGAGTGGGTCCGTAACGTCATGAAGGATTTGAACCACCTGGTAGAACGGCACGTCCTGCCGCAGGAGCCCTTTCACCCGCTCGCCCACGGCGTCGAAAACAGCCGTCAGATCTCTCCGGGCAAGCCCCTCCCGTAAAACGGGATTCAAGGAGGGGCCTTGAGTGCCCGGAACCGCCGGCTGCCGGTCGATCTCCGGGTGCCGTTCGACCGTGTCGAGGACGTCAGCGAGCCCGGCCAGCTCCTCATCATTCCATGCGACTTTCGAATCAGGCATCTTCTGACCTCCCTGGGAGCGACAGGGCCAGGGGCCCCCCGCCCACCACATAGTTTAAGAAAACGTCCACCACTTCAGGATCAAACTGGCTCCCGGCTCCCTCACGCAGCTGGGAGACCGCCTCCGACTTCGGCAAGGCCCGGCGATAGGGGCGGGTCGTGGTCATCGCGTCGAAAGCATCAACGACGGTAATTATACGGGCCTCCAGGAGGATTTCCTCATCCTTCAGGCCGTGTGGGTAGCCCCGACCGTCCCAGCGCTCATGGTGCTGCTCCACGATCGGCGCGGCAGCACGCAACAGGTCGATCTTTTCCAGCAACTGCCGGCCGATGACCGGGTGCTCCTGCAGGATCCTGTACTCTTTCGGAGTGAGCTGCCCCGGCTTGTTGAGGATGGCGTCGGGGATCGCAACTTTGCCAATATCGTGCAGGATGGCCGCATACGTGAGGGTGTTCAGCCGTTCCTCGTCAAACCCCAGGCGTATCCCGATGGCCAGAGCCATCTCGGCCAATCGCTGGCAATGGCCGCCGGTGTAGTCGTCCTTCCCTTCAACCATGTTGGCCAGGGCGGTGATGGTCCCGAGAAAGGCATCCCGCAGGCGCTTCTGGTTTCTGAGGTTGGCTGCGGCATGGCTGAGGTGGCTGGCGACGCTGCCGAGAAAACGTTCCTCCACTTGCGCAAACCGCCCTGGCGCCGGATTTGCAAGGCTGAGCACGCCCATGAGCTCACCGCCCGCCTTCAAGGGCACGGCAAGCTCGGACCGGATGGATCGGTCCTGGAGAGCGGAGGGAAAGCGGGGATCCGTTCGCCGGTCATCCACATGCACGCTCTTCCCCGTGCGGGCCACGTGCTCGGCGGTCCAGGGGCGGGGCAAGTCCAACTCCGCCGCCCCTCTCCGAGTGGCGGGCATGACACAGTGGAAGCGGGTCTGGTCCTCATCCACAAGAAACGCGCGGGCGTGATCTCCGGGGAAGATGTCTTCGAGGGCCTGCACCGCCTGCCTGAACAGCGCTTTGCTGTCGGCGGTCCCGGCCTGAGAGGCGATGGCCTCGTGCACCGCCAGGTACCGCCGCTCCCAGTCCCATTTTGCACGGCTGGACGTCAGGGCGGCCTGCAACTGGCGCCAGGGTTCCGCCTCCAGCAGGCGAAAGCCTTGCTCGGCGATGCCCGCCAGGAGGAAGTCAAGGGTCCCGGGCAGACCCTGGCCGGCGGCCGGCAGGAGAAGGAATTGAGGCGACGCCTCCGGCGCCGGCGCCGGCGTCA
Organism: uncultured Bacillota bacterium; assembly: GCA_937868875.1. Taxonomy (GTDB): domain Bacteria; phylum Bacillota; class Sulfobacillia; order JAMDAP01; family JAMDAP01; genus JAMDAP01. The sequence continues at coordinate 6,512 of CALMNP010000075.1, forward strand.
TCATGTCCTGCCAGAGGCGGCCCAGCTCGCTGTCGGCCTCAGCCAGCACAGGGCCCTGAGCATTTGCCATGGCTGCCGCCAGCCGGACGGCGGCGTCCTGGGGGAGCGCTTGACCGTATGAAAGCTCCGCCTGTACGCCGGTGGGCGCGCGCAAGAGCCAGACGCCGGCCTGCGTCCCCGGGATGACCTCAAGCAAGCTGCCCAAAAGCGCACGGAAGAAGGACACCTGCCACCCTTCTCCGTCACCTTGCAACAATGCCAGCAATGTCTCAAAGGTCATGAGACCACCTCTGTCGGCACCAGATCAGGTTGTTCTCCTGGTATTTACATTGGATTTACTTTCCATAGTAATGAGTATTCTTATTCTAGGCTCTGTCCATATGGGGTGCAAGCAGATTCTGTCGGTTTTTGGCGAGAAGGCGTAGCGTGAAGTCGATTGCTGAGGCGACCGTGACCCAACTGGATCGCCAACGGACGCATGGCTTGACAGCCCCACCTGCCGGTGGTAGCATCCAGATAACTCAACCGAACCAACGCTATGACGCGGAAGAGTAAGCGCCCCAGCCCGGCCAAGAGAGCCGGGGCCGGTGAGAACCCGGTCCGGGCCGGCGCCGAACGACCCCGCTGAGCAGCCGGCTGAACGATGGTGGGAGCCCCGCGAAATTACACGCGGGCCCATCCCTAGTAGGCACGGTCGGCCTCCCGCCGTTACCCGGGAACCGCATCCGCCATTTGCTCTGACCACCCGCACCCGCCGGCCGCCAACAGTCGGCCCAAAGCGGGACAGTCAGCACGGCAAGCAGGCAGGCGCGGGTAAGATGGCCGCAAGGCCAACAAGGGTGGCACCGCGAGAACAACCCTCGCCCCTTTCGGGGCGGGGGTATTTTTGTCCCCCAAAATAGCCGCTACAGGCCAGCAAGCGGACCGCGGCACAGTCGCAAGCGCGAGGAGGAAGCCATCATGCCCCGTACTCTCTGCACCGAGGTTCCCGCCGCCGTGGGTCAATCCGTCCGGGTGGCGGGCTGGGTTCACCGTCTTCGCAAGCTTGGCTCCCTGGTCTTTCTCCAGCTCCGAGACCGCACCGGCATGATTCAGGTCGTGCTGGAGGGGGACATTGCCGCCACGCCCCTCAGCCACGAGGACGTGGTGGAGGTGACCGGCCACGTGGCCGCCGAGCCGCGGGCCGTTGGCGGCGCCGAGGTCCGCGCCGAGTCCCTGACCATCCTGGCCCACGCCGACCTGCTTCCCTTTGAGATCAACCGCAAGGACATCCGGGCGGGGTTGGACGTGCAGTTGGACCATCGGGTGCTGGCCCTGCGCCACCCCAAGCCCCACGCCGCCCTGCAGGTCCAGGCCGAGCTAATTGAGGGCTTCCGCGAGTTCCTGAGCGGCCGGGGCTTCACGGAGATCCACACGCCCAAGCTGGTCTCCACCGGCACGGAGGGCGGCTCCGAGGTCTTCGAGGTCAAGTACTTCGAGCGCAAGGCCTACCTGGCCCAGAGCCCGCAGTTCTACAAGCAGATGATGGTGGGCTCCGGCTTTGAGCAGGTCTTTGAGGTCGGGCCGGTCTACCGGGCGGAGGAGCACAACACCTCACGGCACCTCAACGAGTACGTCAGCCTCGACATCGAAATGGGCTTCATCCGCGGCGAGGAGGAGCTGATGGACCTGGAGACGGAGATGCTCCAGTCCATGTTCGGTCGGGTGGCCGAGAGACGCTCCGAGGCCCTGGCCCTCCACGGGGCCGTGGCCCCTGAGTTTACGGAAATCCCCCGTGTGCCCCTGGCCGAGGCCCAGGAAATCCTGCAGCGCCGCTTTCGCAAGGCCAGCCCGCCGGGCAACCTCGACCCGGAGGGGGAGCAGCTCATCTGCCAGTACATTGGCGGGCCGGAGCTGGTCTTCCTCACCCGCTACCCGCTCTCCAAGCGGCCGATGTACGCCATGCCGGCGCCGGAGAGCCCGGAACTGAGCGCCTCTTTCGACCTGCTGTTCCGAGGGCTGGAGGTCACCACCGGCGGCCAGCGCATTCATGACTACCGCATGCTGGTCAACAGCATGGAGGGGCGCGGCCTAAACCCGGCGGACTTTGAATCCTACCTGGAGGTCTTCCGGCTGGGGATGCCGCCCCATGGCGGCTTCGCCATCGGCGCGGAGCGGCTGACCGCCCGCCTGCTGGGCCTGGCCAATGTGCGTGAGGCCTCGGCCTTCCCCCGCGACCGCACCCGCGTCTCGCCCTGAATCCGTGGCATACTACAATAGGGCTGTCCGGCCGAGGTCGGTACTCGGTGCTCCTCGCCGCAAGCTGAGCTTTTGAGGAGGAACGAAGCGCCGGCACCCCGAGGGGAGCCGGCGCTTTAGACAGACGCGGAAGGCTTCCGCCGTGAGCCGGTCCAGCGGAGGCTCAGCCTCTG
>CALMNP010000076.1 GCA_937868875.1 uncultured Bacillota bacterium
TCCGACCATTTTTTGAATGGAAAGCCCTCCGCTGCAGCGGAGGGCTTTTTCCTTTGCCCACCTGAGGCCCGCCTGCGTCCTCGTGCCGCCTGGCGTGATGAGCAGGGCTGCTTTTCGCTTTGTCGACTCACATGTGTACGACAGATGACATAAGATTAGACCGCATCCCAGGGGCGGTGTTGACGGACCCCTCGCGGGAAGAGGCCCAGAGGTGTTGACATGATGAAGATCCTGCTGGCCACCTATTGGAGCTTTCCCCACACCGGCGGCATCAGTACGTACCTTAAGGCCCTGAAGTCCGGCCTGGAGTCCATGGGGCACCAGGTGGACGTGTTTGCCCACGGACCGCAGAAGCGCTCCCTGCGGCTGTCCGATGGCAGCTTCCACTTTCAGAAGGCGGCGTTCGCCGCCAGGGTTCGCAATTCAGTGGAGGCCTATTGCCGGCGCCACGCCCCGCGCGCCACTCGCTTCATGCGGGGACGCGAGGTGGAACGTTACACCATGGAGCTGGCCGCGTCACGCCTGGACCTGAGTCGCTACGACGTGATCCACACGCAGGATGTCATTGCCACCTGTGCCCTGGCCCGGGTTCGGCCCCGCCACGTTCCCGTGGTCGCCACCATCCATAGTCCCCTGGTACGTGAAACCCAGCTCGGCACCACGCTGGACCGCTTTGCACGCCAGTATACGGCGTTGGAGGAGAAACTCGGCCTCATCTCCGCCCAGCGGATCATCCTCCCGTCCCAGTGGTTGAAGCGCACGTTGGTCAGGGATTATCGTCTCTCCCCCAACGCGTTCGTCGTCATCCACAACGGAGTCGACGTGGCACACTACCACCAGCTTGCCACCCAGCCACCGCTGCGGGTGCCTCCACCTCGCCGGCGCCCTGTGATTCTTTGCCCTGCCCGCCTTACCCGCGTGAAGGGGCAGGACTACCTCCTTTCGGCCCTGGCCATTTTGGCCAGGAGGCGCCGCGGGTTCGTCTGTTGGCTGGCGGGGAATGGCCCGGGCCGGCGCCGCCTGAAGGATCAAGCCCGGCGCCTCCGGCTTGGCGACCGCGTGGCCTTCCTTGGGGCCCGTAAGGACATTCCGGCCCTGTTGCCCCTGGCGGACGTGGTCGTCCTTCCCTCGCTGATGGAAGGGGGTCTGCCCTACGCGGTACAGGAAGCTCAACTGGCCGGGAAACCGGTCGTCGCCTCGCGCGTCGGCAGCGTGGCTGAGATCGTGGAGGAGGGCGTGACGGGCCTGCTGGTGCCACCCCGCAACCCCGCGGCGCTGGCATCGGCCATCGACCGGTTGCTTGGCAGCGAGAACCTCCGCCTGAAGCTTGGCACCACTGCCAAGGCCCGCGCGGCGGACCGCTGGAACGCAGAACGGATGACCAGGGAAACCCTGGCTGTCTATGAACAAGTGTTGGGCTCGAAACAGACCTTCGCCGAGGGTGGGACCGGTTGTGATGAGAACTCCTGCCCGCCGGCGGCGGGCGGCTTTGGCCGGCCGGCCGGCCACCAGGCGGACGTCTCGTGTTCCGGGTAGGTTGCCGCCGGAGTACCGGATCCCTGACCCAAGGTTCGCCAGGTTTCTGCAAGGCACCTTCGGGCCCCAGGGCCGGGCCGCGCCGGCTCGGCCCAAGGCAGCACCCAGACGCCGGAAAAGGTAGGGCTGACGCGTGAACTGGCGAGTCATTCGCGCCGTTTCCTCCAAGCCTCAGGGACATGTCTGGGAGGTCGAGGAGCAGTCCGAGTCCGCCTCCGCCCCGCCGCAAGGCTTGGAGAAGCCGCCGCGACACGGCTTTTTCAAGTTTACCACCCCTGCAAACCGCTATTGGGGCGGACCAGCCGTAGCCAATGAGCTCATTGCCGCGGGCCTGGCGCGACTCGTTGGTCTGGATGTCGCTGAACTGGAACTCGCCCGGATCGAGGGCCACCTGGGTGTGGTGTCGGTGGTGCGGCCGGCGGCGCGCCTGGTCATCTGGCGCAACCTGCCCGCTCCGGCTCACCGCAGTATCCGTCGCCAGGTGGCCAACGTCCGCCAGTTTCGCGCCATGCTGGCCTTTGACGCGTGGACCCTCAATATCGACCGCGGCACCGGCAAGAACATCATCGCCTACCAGCCGACGCCCGGGTCGGCATGGCGGGTCTACTTCATCGATCATGGCCACACCTTGCATGGCAACTACGATCGATGGAGGTGGGGCGGACCCTACCGGAGCCGCTACTGGGACGACCTCTGGCGCTATTACAGCGTGCACACTTCCATCCGCCGTTACCTGCGCAGCTACCGGAGCGTGGCGCCTTTCGTCGAACGCATCCAGAAGATCACGCCGGCCCAGATCCGCCGTGAGGTGGCGGCGGTGCCTGCAGAGCTCCTGACGCCGAGGCAGGCGAGGCTGATCACGGATCTTCTTCTCTGGCGCCAGAGGCGTCTCTCCCTGATCCTCCGTCGCTGGTTCCAGCGGCACCATGCTGCCTCCTGATGGCCTGCGCCGTCCTCGACCTCGAGGACGGCTTCTTCGTCCCGTCGACAGATAAGGGTCCTCCATCACCACGGGATTCACCTCCCGGCAGGAACTTCTTTCCGCCCCGGCGAATGGTTGTGTACAATCCTGTGCACACCTAGGCACAGGCGTTTGCTTTCCC
>CALMNP010000077.1 GCA_937868875.1 uncultured Bacillota bacterium
GCCCCAGAGACCGTCCTGGCCGACCTGCCCCAGGCCCCCACGGACGGCGAGACCGCCATCCTGGCCTCCATTAACGAAGCCCGGAAGGCGAGCGGCCTGGCGCCGGTGGTCTGGGATCCGTCCCTCAGCCGGGTGGCCCGTGGCCACGCCCAGGACATGATCCAGAACGGCTACTTCGGCCACATCTCGGCCACGGACGGTACCCCCGCCCGGCGCGCCAACAAGGGCGGCATCCGGTTCACCCGCCTGGGCGAGAACCTGGCGGGCAACAGCGACCTGGCCGACGCCCACCGCATGCTGATGAACAGCCCGACGCACCGCGCCAACATCCTGGACCCGGCCTTTCAGCGGGTCGGCCTGGCGGTCGTCCGCGGCGGCCCCTACGGCTACATGATCGTGGAGGAGTTCATCGTCCCGGCCCCAACGGTCGAGACCCGTCCGGTGGCGTCCGCACCGCAGCCTGGAACGCAGTCCTCAGCCGCACCACCTATTTCCAGCACCACAGACGCCGCCTCCGGCCATGCTAGGTAGCGAGGTGGTTCAGGTGGCGAACAGCCGCAGGAAGTGGTCCGCAGGCGCTCAGCTGGCATCCCTCTGGCTTCCGGCGGTGGTCGCCATGGCCCTGGTCTTCTACGGCTCCTCCCGACCGGACGGGGCCCGCAAGGTGACCGCGCCCCTGAAGGCTGCGATTGTCCGCGTGCTGGGAGGTGGGCCGCATGCTCGGGCGTGACCCCATCAACTTCCTCCTGCAGAAGACCGGCCATTTCCTCGAGTACGCCCTGCTCGCCCTGGTGCTCTACCGGGCGGTCCGCGGCACCCTCTGGATGCTGCGGGGAGCCGCCCCAGCCCCGGCTCCCGGCCGCGGCCGCCTGAACGGAGGCGCGGCGGTCGGCCCGGATGAGGTCGACCCGGAACTGGTCTGGGGCCCGTACTTATGGACCCTGGCCCTGACCTTCCTCTACGCGGTCAGCGACGAGTGGCACCAGTCCTTCATCCCCCGCCGCGAGGCGACCCTGCGGGACGTCCTCATCGACGCCGCCGGCGCCCTGACCGCCCTGCTGATTGCCCGCTGGGCGGCGAGGCGGCGCCATAACCGGGGCCTGACCCCGCTCACGGCCGCGGCGGCCGCTGCCCCGGCCAACACGGGACCCGGGCCGCTCGGCCCGCAGCCCGGCTAGCCCAGCCCCTGACGTAGACCATCCCCCCGCTCCGGCGGGTGGCGATATTCCATCCCCTCCTCAGTTTCCCCTCCCCAACATTCGGGCCCGTGCCCGAAGCCCCACTGGCGCCCTCCCCAGGCGCGGCGGGGCGTCTTTCTGCTTGCTTCCCACTGCAAAGGTTTGTCTGCTGCCCGTCACCATCCGACAAAATCTCTAAAGGGACACGCCATCCCGGTGACGAAGTGAAGGCAGCGAAATCAGATAGGGGGGGTTCGTGAATGAACCGCAAGTTTCTGAGGTTGCCCGTGGCGCTCCTGACCGCCGTGCTCATGGTGGTGGCCCTGGCCATCCCGGCCGGAGCCCAGTACAGGGTGACGGACGGGCAGACGGCGTCCAGCGCGACGTCGGACTACGCCTGGGTCACGTTCAGCGAGCCCGCCGTGGCCAGCACGGCGCCGGCCCACGGTCGGAAGCTGGACCTGAAGTCCCCGGCCGCCATCGACCAGTCCAACCGCGTTGAGGCGCAGCAGAAGAACTACACCAAGTGGCTGGCCAAGCAGTACCCCCAGGTGAAGGTGGTCACCAGCTATGAGGTGACCGTCAACGCCCTCGGCCTCAAGCTGAACGGCGCCACCCTGGACCAGGTCAAGGGCGGCCCCGGCACTGTTGCCGCCGGCATGTCCGTTGACTTCAAGCCGGCGATGAGCCAGAGCACCGCCCTGATCAACGCGCCTGAGCTGTGGACCGCCCTGGGCGGCCAGGCGGACGCGGGCGCCGGCATCAAGGTCGGCGTCATCGACACCGGCATTGACCAGAACCACCCGTTCCTCCGGGACGACGGCATGACCATGCCGGAGGGATTCCCCAAGGGTGACACCCGCTTCACCAGCAACAAGGTCATCGTCGCCCGAGTGTACAACGAAAACCCGTGGTATACGGCTCAGGCCGTTCAGGACCACGGCACCCACGTATCCGGCACCATCGCCGGCCGCGCCGGGACCGACGCTCCCCCGGCCACGGGCCTGAGCGGCGTGGCCCCCGGCGCCTGGCTGGGCGCCTACAACGTGTTCCCGGGGCACGTGGATAGCGCCAAGGACATCTTCATCGCCAAGGCGGTGGAGCAGGCGGTCATGGACGGCATGGACGTCCTCAACCTGAGCCTGGGCGGCACCGCCCACCGGGGCAAGAGCCTGTCCGACATGACCATGGACGGCGCCGCAGATGCGGGCGTCGTGGTGGCCATCGCCGCCGGCAACTCGGGCCCGGGCTTCTACACTGTCGGGTCCCCCGGCACGTCGGACAAGGTCATCACCGCCGCGGCCACGACCAACTCCCACTACTTCGCCGTGCCCATGGACGTGACGGTCGGCACGGAGACGAGGACTGTGAACGTCGGCACCGCCGAGCCCGGCGGCAGGATCACCGGCCCCCTGACCGGCGAATACGCCTACTGGGGCGGCAACGGCACGGCTCCGCCCGTGACGGACGTGAGCGGCAAGATTGCGGTCATTGACCGTGGCGCCATCACCTTCACGTCCAAGGGCCTGGCCGCGCAGAACGCGGGGGCCATCGGCGTGGTCATCGTCAACAACGTGGCCGGCGACCCCATCACCATGTCGGTGGACGTCTCGGTGACCATCCCCATGGTTATGGTCACGAAGGCCGATGGCACCTGGATGAAGAGCGGCAGCGGCACGGTCAGCATCAGCGGTCCGGACCTGGCCGAGTACCCGGCCACACCCAACCTGCTGGCCAGCTTCTCCTCCTGGGGCCCGACGCCCAACTACACGCTGAAGCCCGACGTGGCGGCTCCCGGCGTGAACATCTACAGCTCCGTGGTGGGCGGCGGCTACACCGCCATGCAGGGCACCTCCATGGCGACGCCGCACGTGGCCGGCTCCGCGGCCCTGCTGCTCGCCTACAGCCGGGCGAACAACCTTGGCTGGGGTCCGGCTGAGGTCAAGGCGGCCCTGATGGGCACCGCCGGCGACGTCAGCGGCCAGAGCGACCCGCTCAAGGTCGGCGCCGGCCTCATCAACCTGGGCCGGGCCATGAACCCGCCGGCCCTGGCCATCCCGTCATCGCTCAGCTTTGAGCTGGTGCGGCCGGTGGGCAACCAGACCTACCAGTTGACCTTCACGCTCACCAACGGGACGGCTGCCGAGCAGACCTACACCTTCAGCGAGGCCGCCGGCAACCTGAGCCTTCAGCCCGGGAGCGTGACCCTGGCCCCCGGCGCCAGCGCGCAGGTGACCGCCACCGTGGTCAACCGTGGCTCCCAGGCCCCCGGTCAGGGCGGCACCCCGGAGCTGGTGCGGGGCTACGTCATCGCCTCCTCCGGTGCGGGCGACATCCGCATCCCCTACCTCTACGTCATCGACTACAACCGGTGAGGCAGCGCGTTTCCCGGACCGGCGCCCCCGCGGCGCCGGTCCTTTTTTATGGACGGGCTCGTGCCCTGCAACGCGAAACCGGCGAAAGGTGGGTGCCGTATTGCCTGATGACCGCCTGGGAAGGGCGGCGGCGACCCGGGGGCGAAGAGAGGAAGAGGCCGGGCGTCGCCCCGTCACCTGCCCGTCAACCTGCCCGTCCCTGACCCACCACAGGAGGACGCCATGATCACCTTTCGCGGAGTCAGCAAGAGCTACCACAGCGGCGGCACCAGGGCCGTGGACGACCTGAACCTGGAGGTCCGGCCAGGCGAGATCTTCGGCTTCCTGGGCCCAAACGGCGCCGGCAAGACCACCACCATCAAGATGCTGGTGGGGCTGCTGCGCCCGGACCAGGGGCAGATCACGGTGAGGGGCGTCGACGTCGCCACGAGTCCCCTCGAAGCCAAGATGCAGATCGGCTTCGTGCCGGACACACCGGAGGTCTACGACCGGCTGTCCGGCCTGGAGTACCTGAACTTCATCGGCGACGTCTACGGGGTGGCGCCGCGGGAGCGCCGCCAGCGCATCGAGCGCCTGGCCGAGGCCTTTGAGCTGACGGGCGCCCTCAAGGACCGTATTGGCGGGTACTCCCACGGCATGCAGCAGAAGGTTGTGCTCATCGGCGCCCTGCTGCACGAGCCGCCCGTCTGGGTCCTGGACGAACCCATGGTGGGCCTGGACCCGCGCTCCGCCCATGACCTCAAAGAGCTGATGGCCGACCACTGCGCCCGGGGCAACACCGTCTTCTTCAGCACCCACGTGCTGGAGGTGGCGGAGCGCCTATGCGACCGCGTCGGGATTATCAACAAGGGGCGGCTCATTGCCCTGGGCACCCTGGAGGAGCTGCGCCGGGGACAGGGGAGGGACGGGGGAGGACGCGATGGCGAGGGCCGGGACGGCGACTCCCTGGAGCGCATCTTCCTGGAGCTGACGGAGTCATGAAGCCGGTCAGCCGCCTCGCCGCCATCCGGGCCCTGCTGCGGGTCCAGGGGCTCAACGCCTGGCGCGGCTTTCTGGGCCGCCGGGGCAAGTCGCCGCTGTCCCTGCTGCTGCTGGTCTTCCTGATTCCCGCCTTCCTGCCCCTGCTGCTGATGTTCTACGGGGCCAGCCTGGGCTTCTACCTGGCCGGTCAGCAGGTGGGCCAGCCGCAGGTGGTGCTGACGGTTGCCTTTGCCATCGGACAGGTCACGGCTCTGAGCTTCGGCGTGCTCTACGTCCTGTCGTCCTTCTTCTTTGCCCGGGACCTGAAGCTCCTGACGCCCCTGCCCCTGCGGCCTGGGGACATCGTCCTGGCCAAGTTCTTCGCCATCCTGTCCGGCGAGTACGTGACCACAGCCCCGCTGGTCCTGCCGGCGGTGCTGGTTTACGGTTCGATGACCGGGGCCGGCCCCTTCTACTGGCTGTCCGCCCTGGTCATCTACCTGCTGCTGCCGGTGCCGGCCCTGGTGATCTCGGCGGTGTTCTCGCTGCTCCTGATGCGGGTCACCCGCGGCCGCCGCAGCCGCGACCTCATCCGGGTGCTGGGCGCCGCCTTCGGCCTGGCGTTCGCCGCCGCCATCCAGTTCCTCAACCGTTTCAACCTGCGGGGGAACGGGCCTGGTCGCGGGTTCATGGGCCAGGAGGCCGCCGCTGAACTCCTGCGCCAGCAGGGCAGCCTGGTGGACAAGGTGGGGCACTACGTTCCCACCAGCATCTGGGCCACAGAGGCCCTGCGCCTTGGGGCGCAGGCCCGGGGCCTGCTGAACTTCGGCCTCTTCCTGGCCCTTGCCCTGGCGGCCATGGCCCTCTTGCTCTGGGCCGCGGAGCGGTTCTTCTTCGGCGGCCTGGTGGGCGGCGACGAGGTCCGCAGCTCAGGCAAGGCCCTCACCCGCGAGGAACTGACCACGGCCACGGCCACCGCCCGGTCGCCCCTGCGGGCCTTGCTGCAGCGGGAGATCTGGCTGCTCAACCGCAACCCGTCCTTCCTCATCGCCGCCTGGGTGCCGCCGCTCATTGTGCCCGTGTTCATGCTCATTCCGCTCCTGGGCACCGGTGAGTTGACCGACCTGACGGCGGGCGCCCGCGCCGGGGCCGGCTCGCCCCTGGTGCCGTTCGTCGCCATCGCCGCGGCCCTGTTCATGCACACCATGAGCAACGTGGCGCCCGTGTCCATCAGCCGCGAGGGCCGGTATTTCTGGGTCAGCCGGGTCATTCCCGTGAGGCCGAGGGTGCAGGTCCAGGCCAAAATCCTGCACAGCCTGATGTTCGCGGTGCTGCCCCTGGCCATCGTTCTGGCGGCGGCGGGGTACCTGGGCCTGCTCCGCCCGCTGACCCTGGTGTACATCGTGCTCGGTGTCCTGTTCGGGGCGGTGGCCACCACCTGCGCCGGTCTGATGGTGGACCTGGTGCACCCCCGCCTGACCTGGAACGACCCCCAGGAGGCCATGAAGGGCAACATCAAC
>CALMNP010000078.1 GCA_937868875.1 uncultured Bacillota bacterium
TGGTGAGCTGTGTGCCGGGCTCGCCGATGGACTGGGCGGCGATGACCCCCACCGCCTCACCGATCTCCACCATCTTGCCGCTGGCCAGGTTGCGGCCGTAGCACATGGCGCAAACGCCCCGGCGCGCCTCGCAGGTCAGCACCGAGCGAATCTTCACCCGCTCGATGCCGGCCGCCTGGATGGCGTTGGCCAGGTCCTCGTCGATCTCCCGGTTGAGGTCGGCGATCACGTTGCCCTCGTAGTCCATCACCTTCTCCATGCAGACGCGGCCCACGATGCGGTCGCGCAGCGGCTCGATGATCTCACCCGATTCCACGATGGGCTCGGCGTAGATGCCGTCGTTGGTGCCGCAGTCCCGCACGCTGACGATGACGTCCTGGGCCACGTCCACCAGGCGGCGGGTCAGGTAGCCGGAGTCGGCCGTCTTCAGCGCCGTGTCGGCCAGGCCCTTGCGGGCCCCGTGAGTGGAGATGAAGTACTGCAGCACGGTGAGGCCCTCGCGGAAGTTCGCGGTGATGGGCGTCTCGATGATCTCCCCGGAAGGCTTGGCCATCAGGCCACGCATCCCCGACAGCTGGCGGATCTGCTGCTTGGAGCCGCGGGCGCCGCTGTCGGCCATGATGTAAATGGGGTTGAAGTGCTCGCCCTTTTTGTCCTCCGTCTCCATGGCGGCGAACATCTCGTCGGCCACCCGCTCGGTGATGTTCGACCAGATGGCGATGACCTTGTTATAGCGCTCGCCGTTGGTGATGGCGCCGTCCATGTACTGCTGCTGGACCGCGATCACCTCCTTCTCCGCCTCCCGCACCAGCGCCTGCTTGTTCACCGGGATGATCAGGTCGTCGATGCCGATGGAGATGCCGGCCTTAGTGGCGTAAAGGAAGCCGAGGTTCTTGATCTCGTCCAGCATCTTGACCGTGGTCTCCAGCCCGTACTGCAGGTAGCAGAACTGCACCAACTGGCCGATGCCCTTCTTCTTCAGCAGGCCGTTGATGAAGGGCATGGACTGGGGCAGGTGGTCGTTGAAGATGACACGGCCGACGGTGGTGTCCAGGTACTGGTTCTGGTAGGTGACGGGCTCAGTGTGCAGGATGTCCTGGGTGTCGTAGGCCTTGATCAGGTCCACGACCTTGCCGGAGTAGCGCAGGCGGATGGGGGTCAGCGTTTCCACCTCGCCCGCCTCCTGGGCCAGCAGGACCTCCTCGGCATTGGCGAAGGTACGGCCCTCGCCGCGGGTGCCGTGGCGGGCCTTGGTCAGGTAGTAGATGCCCAGCACCATGTCCTGGGTGGGCACGGCCAGCGCTTGGCCGTTGGCCGGCGACAGGATGTTGTGCGAGCTGAGCATCAGCACGCTGGCCTCGATCTGCGCCTCCGGCGACAGCGGGATGTGCACCGCCATCTGGTCGCCGTCGAAGTCGGCGTTGAAGGCGGTGCAGACCAGCGGGTGGATCTTGATGGCCTTGCCTTCTACCAGCACCGGCTCAAAGGCCTGGATGCCCAGCCGGTGCAGCGTGGGGGCCCGGTTGAGCAGCACCGGGTGGTCCCGGATCACCTCCTCCAGAATGTCCCACACCACCGGTTCCTGCTGCTCGACCATCTCCTTGGCCTGCTTGATAGTGGTGCAGTGGCCCTTCTGCTCCAGCCGGTGGTAGATGAAGGGCTTGAACAGCTCCAGGGCCATCTTCTTGGGCAGGCCGCACTGGTGCAGCCGCAACTCGGGACCGACCACGATGACCGAGCGGCCGGAGTAGTCCACCCGCTTGCCCAGCAGGTTCTGGCGGAAGCGCCCCTGCTTGCCCTTGAGCATGT
>CALMNP010000079.1 GCA_937868875.1 uncultured Bacillota bacterium
GTGGATCCGCCAGCAGCTGGAGTTCCCGCAGCCCGGGGACGAGGACGTCGGAACCAATGATGGCCACGTCCGCCTCATAGTTCAGGACCCGGTCGATGGCCTCCCGATAGTGCCCGGGGCGCAGGTCCACCTGCACGCCCGGCCACCGTTCGCGAAACCGCGCCAGCGCTCCGGGCAAGCAGTACATGGTCACGTTGATGCCGGCGGCGATCCGCAGCCGGCTTTCGGCACGGGCCGACGCCGTCAGGGCCGCGCCCTGGCAGGCCTGGACCGCCGCCACCGCCTGCCGCGCATGTTTCAACACCGCCCGGCCCGCAGGCGTCAACTCCATCCCCCGGCTTGTGCGCTGAAACAGCACTGCGCCAAGTTCCTTTTCCAGAGCGTGAACCTTGCGCGTCACCGCCGGCTGGGTCAGGTGCAGGGACTCCGCGGCCTTGCTCAAACTTCCGCTGTCAACGACGGCGCAAAACGTCTTGAGCAGGTCCAACATGACGCGCCTTTCCCCCGTTCCGATCGAACCGAACTCCATCGCCCCGCCGCACAGGGCGGCGGTTATACGGGTATTCAGATTCGGCATTTCTCGCCAGGCACCTACCCGTGGTTAAATGAACTGGACACAAAACAGCCCAGGGGCGGGAAAATGCGCGACATACGTCAGAGCTGGCGCCTGTTCACCACCGGGCTCCACCTCGGCACCACGGTCTTCGGCGGGGTGACCCAGGCCTACCCCATCATTCGCAGCCTGGGCTGGATCCCGGCAGAGGAGGTGGACGGACTCTACACCGTCTCCGTGTTTCTGCCAGGACCATCGTTCCTGAACCTGTGGGGTGCCGTCTGTTCGCGGGTGGCGGGCCTGCCCGGCGCCGTTGCCGGCCAGGTGGGGCTGATCCTCCCCTCCTTCGTTCTGGTCCTCACCCTGCCCCTGCTGGCCCGCGTCCCATGGGTGGCCGCTCGGGCCCATGGCGCAATGGCCGGCGCCGCCTGGGCAACGGCCGGCCTCTTGCTGGCAACGGGTGTCGAAGGCTTCAGCAAACTGAAAGGCCCCCTGTACCGGGGGCTGACCGGAGGCGCCCTTGCTCTGCTGCTCTTGCGGGTTCACCCTCTGCTGGTGTTGGCCGGCAGCATGGCCCTCGGAGCCTTTACGGCGCCGGCCCCCGGCCGTTCTCCTAAGGAGCGGACTTAGCCGATGTGGCGTCTCTTCTTGCTGGTGCTCTGGCTGGGAGCCGTCTCCTTTGGCGGCGGCCAGATCCTCCTCGGCGGCCTCGAGCGGCAGCTGGTGCAGACAGGACAGGTAACGCCGCAACAGTTCGCAGCTGCCGTAGCCCTGGGCCAGTCGACTCCGGGTCCCCTGGCCGCCTTCACTTCTGCGATTGGCAT
>CALMNP010000080.1 GCA_937868875.1 uncultured Bacillota bacterium
CTGCTGATCGGCCCCTGCGTGCCCGACCCGGGGAAGATCGTCTGCGTCGGTCTCAACTACCGCCGGCACGCGGAGGAGTCTGGGGCGAAGGCGCCGGAGGTGCCGGTGCTCTTCTCCAAGTTCAAGAACAGCGTCGCTGCCTCGGGTGAACCCATTCCGTTGGCGGCCCATGCCGTCGAGTATGATTACGAAGCCGAGCTGGCCGTGGTGATCGGCCGCAGGGCCAGGAACGTGCGGGAGGCCGAAGCGCTGGAGTACGTGTTGGGTTATTGCAACGCCAACGACCTGAGCGCCCGGGACCTTCAGTTGCGGACAAGCCAGTGGCTCCTGGGCAAGACCCTCGACAGGTTCATGCCGATCGGTCCGTACCTGGTGACCGCGGACGAAGTGGGCGATCCCCAGTCGCTGCGCATTCGCTGCCGGGTGAACGGCAAAGTGCGACAGGACTCCAACACGGCGGACATGATCTTCTCCGTGGCGGAGCTGGTCAGCTACATCAGCCGGTACATGACCCTGGACCCCGGGGACATCATCTCAACGGGCACGCCGGAAGGAGTCATCTTCGGCATGAAGGAGAAGAACTGGCTCAAGCCCGGCGACGAGGTGACCGTCGAGATCGACCGGCTGGGCGTCCTGACCAACCGAATGGTCTCCGACGCCGGTTGATTGGGAGATCGTCGAGCTCTTTCAGTTTGCGAATGCTCATCTGTGAAGGGTGGTGGATCGATTTGCCCGCATCGGCTGCGCCGCATTCCGCTGCAAGGCGCGGGTGCGTTGCCGGCCGGGCCCCGCCGGGGCGCTTTGCCGAGGGTCCTGAAAGACGACGAACCGGCTGTCCCATGAACAGCAGCGAGCCAAAGCCTATTACAAGGAGGAAGAGCGAGTGTTCAACAGGTTCTGGCGCATCGGTACGGCGGCGCTCCTGAGCGCGGCCCTGCTCCTGGCCGGCTGCACCAGCTCCAAGCCGTCCGGGTCCAACGCCCAAGGCGGCGGCGAAGGAGCCGCCAAGCCCGCTGAAAACGTCAAGCTGACCCTGTGGTACTGGGCGGAGAGCGATGCGCCCGGGGCGAACGACTGGATGAAGGAAACGATTCAGAAGTACCAGCAGGCGCACCCCAACGTCCAGGTGGATCTCGTCATCCAGTCCACGGACACGTTGGCGGCCACCTTCCAGGCCGCCGCAGCGGCGAAGAGCGGGCCCGACATCGCCATGCAGTGGGCCACCATGCCGGTCCTGTCGCAGGTCTGGGCGGGGGCGGTGGCGCCGCTTTCGGACTATGTCCCGCAGGATGAGCTCAAGCACTGGCTGAACCTGAACGAGAACGAGTACCAGGGCAAGCAGTGGGCGGGCTCCCTGTACCTGATCGGTGTGCCTCTTGTTTACAACAAGGATCTGTTCAAGAAGGCGGGCCTGGATCCTGAAAAGCCACCCCAGACCTGGGAGGATTTCGAGAAGGCGCTGGCGGCCCTCAAGGCCAAGGGCATCACGCCCATCGGCATGGGCAACAAGGACGGCTACACCGGGGCGTGGATGTTCTCCAACCTCGGCATTCAGGAGCTGGACTCCACCGACGAGTTGAAGCAGGCGGTGCTGAGCGGCCAGGACCTCGGGAACCCCAAGTTCACCGGGTGGTACCAGCGGCTGAACGACCTGGTCAAGAAGGGCTACTTCAACAACGACGTGGCGTCTCTCGACCTGACCCAGGGCTGGAAGCTCTTTCCCAGCGGCAAGGTGGCGATGTCCTGGACCACGGACGGCAACCTGTCCCAGTGGATCAAGGACATGGGTGAAGACAAGATCGGCATCATGAAGACCCCTGTCTTCGGCAAGGGCAAGCTGAGCCAGGTCTTCAACGCGACCCAGTCGATCAGCCTCTTCCTTACCTCGTGGTCGCCGCATAAGGAGGAGGCGGCGAAGTTCATCCAGTATCTGCACGACGGCGAACGGCTGCAGGCCTGGTACAACCGCACGGGCGTCTTCCCGGCGGACGACCGGTTTGATCCGAACAACATCAAGAGCCCGGTGCTGCGCCGGCTCTGGGATCTGGAGACCCACGGCAGCCAGGTCTGGCTTGAAAACTACATCCCGCCGGACATCGACGGCAATGGGGACCTGGCGGCCGGTCAGGTGATCCTGTCCAAGAACGGCGGCCCCGCCGACGCCGTCGGCATCTGGAAGCGGGCGGCCGAGGCGTGGAAGCTGCAGCACCCCGATGAGGTCGACAACTACAAGAACTGGGTGACCAAGTAAAGGACCAGCCGCGGGCCCGGGGGCCTTCCGGGGCGCCCGGGTCCCGGTCCCGGTCCTCTGGTTTCGTGTCAATGATCAGGGAGGAGGGTCATGCCGGTGAAACAACCTATCTCCCCAGGCCGTCGCCGCTTCCGCCAACCCCTGTGGCCCTACCTGTTCGCCCTGCCGATGGTTCTTTGGCTGCTGGCGGTCTTCGGCTATCCGATGGTCAAGGTGGTCCAGTACAGCTTCCAGGTCGTGGGCGGCAAGACGGTGCGCTGGGTGGGACTGGCCAACTACAAATTCATCCTCCGGGACCCGATCTTCTGGAAGTCCCTCTCCAACAACGCCTTCCTGCTGCTGGCCGTGCCGATTCTCCTCGCGCTGAGCCTCCTGTTCGCCATCCTGCTCTTTGAACGCATACGGGGCTGGCGGTTTTATCGGGCGGTCGTTTTCCTCCCCTACGTTCTGGCGCCGACGGCGGTGGGTCTGGCGTTCGGCTACATGTACCAGTACAACGGCGTGCTGAACACGCTGCTGCGACACCTGGGCGTGGCGGGGGCCGACTGGCTCGGCAAGGCCTCCCTGGTCATGCCCTCGGTCATGAGCGTCATCATCTGGCAGCAGCTCGGCTTCGGCGTGGTGCTGTTCCTGGCCCGCCTCATGTCGGTGCCGGCGGAGTTATACGAGGCGGCTCGCATCGACGGGGCCAACTGGTGGCAGGAGCACAGGCACATCACCATTCCCCAACTGCGGCTGGCCATCGAGTTTTTCGCGGTGGTCGAGGTCATCACCATGCTGAGCTGGGTCTTCAACTACGTCTACGTGATGACGGCCGGCGGCCCGGGTTTCGCCTCGCACGTGCTGGAGTACTACATCTATAAGAACGCCTTTGCCTTCCGCGCCATGGGCGTTGCTTCGGCGGTGGCCGTGATGCTGCTCGCCGTCACCATGGTGCTGGTGGTCTTTTACTTCAGGCTGCGCAACGCTTCGCAAGCCGCCGAGGAGTAAGGAGGTGGTCCGGTGAGCCTGAAAGCGAGGGGGCGGGCCCTCTTCATCCAGCTGCTGATGGGCCTCATGTCCATTCTGTCGCTGTACCCGCTCTACTTCATTCTGGTCACGAGCCTGAAGTCTCAACGCGAATACGTCTATAACCTCTGGGCTCCCCCGATGCACCCCACCCTGGCGAACTTCGTCGAGGTATTTCTGGGCAGCAAGATGCCGAAGTGGTTCGTCAACAGCCTGATCATCACGGTGGTCACCGTGGGCGTCTCGACGATCGTCGCGGCCATGGGTGCGTACGCCATCGCCCGCGGGCGGTTCTGGGGCCACAGGGCGGTGTTCAACACGATGGTCGGCCTGCTGGTGGTGCCGCCCGTGATCCTGGTGGTGCCCATGTTCATCCTGATGGTGCGAGTCGGGCTGATCAACACCTTCAGCGGCGTCATCTTCTTTTACGCGGGGCTCCTGATTCCGTTCTCGGTCTACCTGCTGGTCAACTTCTTTCGCACCCTGCCCGAGGAAGTCTTCGACGCCGCCCTCATTGACGGCTGCTCTCCGCTGGTGATGCTCTGGCGCATCGTGATGCCGCTGGCGGCTCCCGCCCTCATCACCCTGATTGTGGTGAACGCCGTCTGGGTCTGGAACGAACTGTTCATTGCGCTGGTCTTCCTGCAGAAAGAGGAGCTCCGGACGCTGATGGCCGGGTTGGCCCTCTTTCAGGGACGCTACAGCACCAACCAGCCGCTGATCATGGCGGGTTCCCTTGTGGGTTTGCTCCCGGCCCTCCTGCTCTACCTGTTCGGCCAGCGCTATTTCATCCGCGGCCTGACGGCGGGTTCTTTCCGCTAGGGAGGTGCGCCGATGTCCCATCGCTTCTATAGCCATGAACGAAACTGGGGCTGCCGGATCAGCGAGTACGTCTACCGCGGGCTGCGGTGCGTCACGCTGGAGAACGAGCAGCTGCGGGTCAGCGTCCTGGCGGACAAGGGCGCCGACATCTTCGAGTTCCTCTACAAGCCGAAGGATGTGGACGTCATGTGGCGCTCCTGGCAGGGGGTCGTCGACCCCCGCGCCATGGTGCCCTCGGTCTCCCATCCCGAGGGGAACTTCCTGGACTGCTACGAGGGCGGCTGGCAGGAGCTGTTTCCCGCCGGGGGCGACCCCGGCATCTACAAGGGCGCCCGCCAGGGCCTTCACGGCGAGGTGGCCCTGCAGGCGTGGCAGTACCGGGTTCTCCGGGACGACCCGGAGGAGGTGGCGGTGCAGTTCCAGGTGCGAACCCGCCGCACCCCCTTTCTGCTGGAGAAGACCCTGAGGCTCCGGCGCAAGCAGGCCACGCTCTTCGTCTCCGAGCAGGCCACCAACGAAGGGAACGAGCCCATGGCCTACATGTGGGCGCACCATCCCGCGCTCGGCTGGCCGTTCCTGGACGAAACCTGCGCCATCGACCTGCCGGGAGCGAAGGTGCGCACCCTGGCGGCCTATCCAACCAGCCGCCTGGCGGGTTTTCAGGACGGGGTCTGGCCCCACTTTCCCTCGGCCCGGGAGCCGGGCAAGACCGTGGACCTGAGCCGCGTTCCGCCGGTCAGCGACCAATCCCACGACGACTGCTACCTCCATGACCTGAAGGGCGGCTGGTACGCCGTCACCAGCGGGCGGCTGGGCGTCGGCTTCGCCCTCTGCTGGCCGCTGGAGGTGTTCCCGTACGCCGGCCTGTGGACGGTCTACGGTGGCGCCATGGGCTACCCCTGGTACGGCACCAATTACAACCTGGCCCTTGAGCCGTTCTCCTCGTTCCCCCATGGCATCGACAGGGCCGTTGAGGCGGGCGCCGCGCCGGTGCTGGGCCCCGGGGAATCGCAGACGGCCTGGCTCGAGGCCACGGCCTACGAAGGCCGGGCGCCGGTTCGCGAGGTGGTCCGCGGCGGCATTGTGCAATTCCAGTGAGGTGAGACCTTGTTTGCGGAACTGGACACGCCCAGCGTGTTGCTGGACCTGGACCGGGTGGAGCGTAACGTCCGCCGGATGGCGGCGCTGAGGGACCGGCTGGGCGTGCGGCTGCGGCCGCATATCAAGACGCACAAGATTCCCGAGCTCGCCCGCCTGCAGGTGGCGGAAGGCGCCGCCGGGATCACGGTGGCCAAGGTGGGCGAGGCGGAGGTGATGGCGGCCGCCGGCATCGCGGACATCCTCATCGCGTACCCGGTGGTGGGCAGGCACAAGCTCCGCCGCCTGATGGCCGTGGCGCAGCAGGCTCGCGTCAGCGTGGCCCTGGACAGCCCGGCCGCCGCCGGCGACCTGTCGGACCTGGGCGAGGCCTTGAAGCAGGGCATCCCCATCTACCTGGAGCTGGATACGGGCTTTCACCGCGTCGGCGTCTCACCGCGGGATGCGCTGGACGCGGCCCGAGCCCTGCAGAGGCTGCCCGGGCTGGAGCTGGTGGGGCTGGCCAGCTACGGCGGCCACGTCCACGGCGTGGGCGACACGGCGGCGGTGGACTCCATCATTGCCGCAGAGGTGCAACTGCTGCTCGAGACCAGGGACGCGCTGCACCGGGCCGGAATGCCCGTCGAGGAGATCAGTATCGGCGGCACCGTCACCACCAGCCGCGCCGCTGTCCGTCCGGAGCTGCTGGCCGGCGTGACGGAGATCCGCCCGGGCACGTACATCTTCAACGACCTCAACACGGTGGCGGAGGGAGCCTGCCGCGAAGAGGACTGCGCCGCCACGCTGCTGGCCACGGTGGTCAGCCGCCCGGCGCCGGACCGGGCGGTGATCGACGCCGGGTCGAAGAGCCTCAGCTCGGACAGCAGCCCGCGGATCGCCGGCCGGGGCCGCGTGGCGGGTAGCGGCCAGGTGGTGGAGTGGATCACGGAGGAGCACGGGATGCTCCGCCTGGACCCCGCCGACCCTCTGGCGGTGGGCGACCGGGTGGCCGTCATCCCCATCCACATCTGCGCCATGATGAACCTGCATGACAGGGCCTACGGGGTGCGCGGCGGACAGGTCGTCGAAACGTTCGCCGTCGCCGGCCGCGGCCGCGTCCAGTAGCAAACAGTCGCTTGGGGAGGACCAGCATGCAGATCACCGGTCTGAAGCGTACCATCGTCACAGTGCCGTTTCGCAAACCAGAGTACTGGGCCTGGGGCAGCCGGCCCGCCCTGACCAACACCATCATCGAGATCGAAACCGACGAGGGGATCACGGGCCTCGGTGAGGCTCCCTCCTTCCCCGGGGTGGAGTTCGTCACCCGCATCCTGGAGGATGGGAAGCGCTTTCTCATCGGCGAGGATCCCTTCAACGTGGAGCGGATCATGCGCAGGCTGTACGGACTCGGCGGCTGGCACCATTACCGGACGGCCGCCAACAGCGCTCTGGCGGGCATTGAAATGGCGCTCTGGGACATCATCGGCAAGGCCTGCAACCAGCCCGTGCACCGGCTGATGGGCGGGGTGGTCAACCCCCGGGTCAGGTTCATGTACTTCCTGGTCCGCCAGGCCCCGGAGGCCATGGCGGAGGAGGCCGTGGAGGCCGTGCGCCAGGGCTTTGACACGCTGTACCTGAAGGTGGGCATCGAGCCGGACCTGGACCTGGCCCAGGCGCGGGCCGTGCGCAAGGCGGTGGGCCCCGGCCCCAGGCTGCGGGTGGATGCCAACGAGGCCTGGTCCGTCGGCACCGCCGTGCGCATGATCAGCCAGATGAAGGAGCTGGACCTGGAGTTCGTGGAGCAGCCGGTGCCCGCCCACAACCTGGCGGAGATGGCCCACGTGCGGCGGGTCACGGGGGTCCCCATCTGCGCCAACGAGAGCGCCTGGACCCATCGGGACGTCTTCAACGTCATCACCCACCAGGCCGCCGACGTGATCGAGATCGACCCCCATGAAGACGGCGGGCTGCTGGCCTTCAAGAAGGAGGCCGCCCTGTGCGAGGCGGCCGGCCTGCCCGTCGCCAAGCACAGCTTCGGCGAGCTGGGCATCGCCACCGCCGCGGCCCTGCAGGTGATGGTCACGTGCCCCAACTTCCTCCTGGCCAGCCAGGCCTACGTCTCGTTCCTCAGCGACGACATCATTGCAGGCGGCCCGTTCCGCTTTGAGCAGGGCACGCTCGCCGTCCCCACGGCGCCGGGGCTGGGCGTCAGCATCGACCGCGACCAGCTGGCCAGGTACGCCCGCTACTACGAAGAGCACGGCGCCTTTGACGCCTATCAGTCCCTCGGCCCGGACGTCATTCCCTTCAGCCCGCGGTTCTAGGTCCTGATCTTATCCGGCTCCTATCCGGCTCTTATCCGGCGGCCCTTCTGCCACCAAGCGAGGTGCTTTTGCCCATGGAACGGATCAACACCCCTCGTGTCGCCGCCAACCCCGCGCTCTACTACAGGCGGTTCTTCCCCAACAACCCCCCGTGCCGCACCACGCTGCACGCGCCGGCGCCAAAGGGCTTCCTGGTGGAGATCGAGGCCATCGCCGTGGACCGGGGAGGTCGCTGAGATGAGGCGTCTGGAGGGAAAGGTCGCCGTCATCACCGGCGGCGCCACGGGCATCGGCCGGGGCACGGCCCGCCTCTTCGCCAGGGAAGGCGCCCGGGTCGCCATCCTGGACGTCAACGAGGCGGGCGCCGAGGAATCGCTGGCCCTGATCCGGGCGGACGGGCACACGGCCGATTTCATTCGTTGCGACGTCTCCCGGAGGGACCAGGTGGAGCAGGCCGTGGCCGAGGTGCTAGCGAGACACGGCCGCATCGACGTCCTGCACGCCAACGCCGGCGTGGAGCTGGTCAAGACCCTGCACGACACGACCGAGGCGGAGTGGGACCGGGTCATCA
>CALMNP010000081.1 GCA_937868875.1 uncultured Bacillota bacterium
GGACCTCTTCGGCCCGGGCCACAATCTCATGTACCGCAAAGGGGGTGCCATTGAACTTGAGCAGGGACTGAACCGGCCAGTTGCCTGTCTGCAGGCGCAGGATATTGGCGATCTGGCCGGTGGCGTTGTACTCCACCACCAGGACGCGCTCCGCGCTCTGCAGGTGGGGAATCAGTTCCGCCTGAGGGAAGGGCCAGAGCCTCAGTATCTGAGCCTCCGCCACACGATGCCCGCGGGCCGACAGCGCCACCACGGCCTCGGACACGGCACCGGTCACCGAACCCGCGCTGATGATGAGAAGCTCGGGGTCGGCCGGGCCGTTCACCCGAATGGGCTCCCGGACGTGAGCGGACTTGAGCTTCCGCATGCGCTTCATCATCTGGGCAATGCGAATCTCCGGCTCCTCGGTGATGTGGGCCGTCTCCGTATGCTCATCGCCGGTGGCGACAAAGCGGCCGCCGTGCTGGCCCGGTATGGACCGGGGCGAGATGCCGTCCGCCGTCACCCGGTAGCGCGGAAACTCCTGATCGTTCAGGGCGTCCAGGTCCTGATCGGACACCCTCTTGCCGCGCTCGATCGGCACGCGCCTGTGGTCGAGGGGCGCAATGGACTGGTTGGACAGGCCCAGGGCCAGATCAATGGCCACAAACACCGGGCACTGCAGGCTCTCGGCCAGATTGAAGGCCTCCATGGTCAGATAGAAGCAGTCGCTGACCGTGGCGGGGGTCAGTACCACCCGCGGAAAATCACCGTGGGAGCCGTAGACCAGCATGTTCAGGTCGGACTGCTCCACCTTGGTGGGCAGGCCGGTGGCAGGACCGGCGCGCTGCACGTCCACCACCACCACCGGTGTCTCCGTCATGCCGGAGAGCGAGAGAGCCTCCTGCATCAGCGAGAGGCCGGGGCCGGAGGTGGCCGTCATGGTGCGGACGCCGCCGTAGTTGCCGCCCAGGACGAAGTTGATGGCCGCAATCTCATCCTCGGTTTGCACCACGGCCCCGCCCACCCGGGGCAGGTTGGACACCAGGTAGTACATCACCGGCGTCGCCGGCGTGATGGGGTAGCCGCCATAGAGCCGGCAGCCGGCGGCGAGGGCTCCCAGGCCAATAGCCTCGTTGCCCGTGATCAGCATGTGGCGCTCGCCCTTCGGCCGGTTGGGAAGCTTCAACAGGGCGCCGAACTGCGTCCGGCAGGTATCGTACCCCTGCTTCACCGCCGCCGCATTGCCGGAGATCACCGTAGGGCCCTTCTTGCCGAAGCGGTCAGCCATGGTCGACTCAAAGTCCTCCGGGGCGAGCCCGAGCAGGGCGGCGCTGACGCCTACGGCCACCATGTTCTTCATGATGGCGGCGCCCAGGTCCTTGGCCATCTTGGTCATGGGGACCGGCACCAGGGTGACCTTCTTGTCCCCCGGCAGCTTGGCTTCGAAGGTAGCGCTGTCGTAGGCCACAACGCCTCCGGATTTGATTTCCGGCCAGTTGTGGTCGATAGATTCCTGGTCGAAGGCCACCAGGCAGTGAATCTCGTCACCGCCGTGCTGCACCTCCTGACCGCTGAGGCGAATCTTGAAGTTGGTGTGGCCGCCCTTGACGCGCGAGGCGAAGTGCCGGTACGCATAGCACCAGTAGCCGAGGCGGTTCATCGCCTGCACGAAGATTTCTCCCGTGCTTTCGATGCCCTCGCCCTGCTGACCGCCCACCATCCAGGTCAGAGTCTCCAATGGGGTCACCGTCCTTTTACGGGGTTGGGGCGGTGTTGGTAACACACGTCTTAGTATGCCCGTCGGCGCGACGTTGGCGACGGCCGTCGTTGTCGGCCGCTGTCGGCGCGCCTCGCCATTTGTCCAGGGGCCTTCCCAGGCAGGTACGGAGCGTGGCCGGTGCGAAGAGAAGGGTAGGCTGAGTCGAGGAGGTCTTCCTGTGCAGACGCGCCTGACGGAGTTGCTCAACATCCGCCTGCCGGTGATTCAGGGCGGGCTGGCCTACCTGGCCTACGCCGACCTGGCGGCGGCGGTCTCCGCTGCCGGCGGCCTGGGCCAGATCACGGCGGCCTCGTTCCAGACGGCCGAGGACCTGCGCCGGGAGATCGCCCGGGCGCGGCAGGCCACCGATCGTCCCTTTGGCGTGAACTTTGCCCTGGGCCACTGGGAGTGGGAGGCCCACCTGGAGGTGGCGGCGGAGGAGCAGGTGCCGGTCATCAGCGTGACCGGCGGCAACCCGGAGCCGGTCTTCCGTCGCCTGGAGGGCCTGCCGGTCAAGAAGCTGGTGCTGGTGGCCGGCGTCCGTCAGGCACAGAAGGCCGAGGCCCTGGGGGCCGATGCAGTCATCGCCGTGGGCTTTGAAGGCGGGGGCCACCTGGGCCGCGACGACCTGGGCACCCTGGTGCTGGTGGCCCGCATCGTCGACAGCGTCCGGATTCCGGTGGCGGCGTCCGGCGGCATCGCTGACGGCCGGGGGCTGGCGGCCGCCCTGGCCCTGGGGGCCGATGGGGTGGAGATGGGCACGCGCTTCGTTGCCACCCGCGAGTGCCGGGCCCACCCTGCCTACAAGGAGGCGCTGCTGCGGGCCGGCGAGGCCGACACGGTGGTCATCGAGCGCAGCCTGGGCCGCCCCGGGCGCGCCTTGCGCTCCGGTTTCACGGAGGCTATCCTGGAGCGGGAGGCGGCAGGGACCGGAGTGGCGGACCTGCTCCCCTACATTGGCGGCGCGGCCAACCGGCGCGCCGCTCTGGAGGGGCGCCTGGACGAGGGGTTCGCCTGGGCGGGTCAGGCCTCCGGGCTCATTCAGGACATCCCCAGCGTGGCGGAACTCCTCTCCCGCATGGAGGAGGAGGCCGGCCAGGCCTGGCAGCGCCTCGGCGGCGCCCTCGACAGGTAGCGACGAAAGGGGTTGGGACCCGTGGCGACGATCACCGTCCCCCAGGGAGCCTTCGGCGACGTGCGCATCCTGGAGTACCTGGGGGCCGTCAACGACGGCATTATCACGCCCGGCATCGGCAAGAGCGGCTGGGACGGATACTGGAACATCAGCGCGCCCAAGCTTCGCGTCAATCGCCGGGAGCTTTCGGCCTACGTGCCCGGCGGGCTCAGCGACGAGCAGTGGTCGCTGTTCCGCAAGGGCGTCTATGCGATGGACTCCCTCACCGACAGGAGCCCCGAGGAGTTCGTCGTGGAGGGCCCGGATAAGGACTAGGACCGGCCCTTTCGTCCTAGAAGAGGAGGGTGGATATGGCAGACAGAGACCAGCACCTGATCGATATGCACCGCCGGAAGATGGCCGACCTGGGCCGCCGCGCCGTGGAGGCTGTGCGCCAGCTTGGGGATGACGACGTCAACTGGAGGCCGAACGAGGACAGCAACAGCATCGCCAACATTGTCCTGCACATGGCGGGGAACATGGATCAGCGCTACCTGGCGGGAATTGCCGGCATGACCGTGCACCGCGACCGCGACGCAGAGTTCAACTCGCGGCGGATGTACAGCCGCGACGAGGTGGCGGCCGAGCTTGACCGGGCCTTCGGCGAGGTGGACCGCATCCTGACCGGGCTCGCCCCCGCCGACCTGGACCGGCCGCAACAGCTTCACACCGGACCGGCCACAGTTTTGGATGCGCTCTTCCTGGTGGCCACCCACATTTCCGAGCACGTCGGCCAGATCCTCTACATTGCCAAGCTCCGGCTCGGCGCAGGTTATCGCGTCCTGTCCACGCCCCACAAGAAGGCCTGAGGCGCAGGACTGAGATGCAGGCAGCAGGACATACACAGCGGGCGGCGCCAGGAAGCGCCGCCACCTGTGTTTCCGGCGCCCCGAAAGAGCCGCCGGCGTTGACACCACCGGGCCCTCGCGAGTATAGTTAGACCAGCCTCTACCGACCGTTTGATTTTTCGAAACCTGAATTCATGGGAGGTGATGGCCGTCAACCGGGAACAGGAGATCATGGCCTCAGCCGTGCGCCTCTTCCGCGAAAAGGGCTATCACGGGACCTCCATGCAGGACATCGCCGACGCCGTCGGCCTGCAGAAGGGGTCTCTCTACTACTATATCGGCAGCAAGGAAGAGCTGCTGGTGAAGATCTTCGACGACGCCGTCAGCACCCTGGTCACCGACCTGGAGAAGGTGGCGGCCCAGCCCGTCTCCGCCAGGACCAAGCTGGAGCGGGCCATCCTGGCACATGTGGAGACCGTGGCCCGGCGTCTGGGCGAACTGACCATCTTCACCCGGGAGACCCATGCCCTCTCGCCGGACCAGCGACAGGTGGTGCGGCAGAGCCGGCGCCGCTATACCGGGCTCCTGGAGCGCATCCTCAGCCAGGGGGTGGCGGCGGGCGAGTTCCGACCGGTGGATGTTCGCCTGACGGCCCTGGCCGTCTTCGGCCTCTGCAACAGCATCTATCAGTGGTACAGCCCCGAAGGGCGCTCCGGCCCCGAGGAGATAGCGTCCCACTTCGCCCAGATCGTGTTGGAGGGCGTCCGCCCGGAGGGAGGGTCGAGCCATAGCCGCGCCTGAACGCAAGCGATCCGTGCCCTCCGGAGTCCCCGGCGCCGAGCGGTTGCCGGCCGGCGTCCAGCTGCTGCCGGTGCCGACGCCGTTCCCCGTGGGGGCCATGAACGCCGTTCTTCTGGAGGGGAAGCCCCTCACGCTGGTGGACTGCGGACCGGTCTACCCGGAGGCGCGCCAGGCCCTGGAGGCCGGACTCAGACGACTGGGCTATCGGGTCGAAGACATGGAGCTGCTGGTCCTGACCCATTTTCACGTCGACCACACCGGCCTGGCTGCCGAAGTCCGGCGTCGTTCCGGCTGCCGCATTCTGACCCATCCGCTCACCGACCCCTGGCTGAAGCTCGGTCCCGGCTCCGACCGCGCCGAATTCGCCGAGCGGCTGTTCCGCCGGCACGGCGGCCCGGCTTCCGTGGCCGACGCCGTGGGCGACTCCATTCGCTGGCTCTGGGGCTTCACGGAGTCCGTCCATGTGGACGGCTTTCTGGATGAAGGCGATCAGTTGGTTGCCGGCGGGAAGACCTGGGACGTCCTGCATACGCCGGGTCACGCCTATGGCCATGTCAGCCTCTGGGACCGCTCTTCCCGTGGCCTTCTGGCCGGGGACCACCTCATCGCCCACATCTCCAGCAACGCGCTGGTGGATCCCACGGATCCGGCCTCGTCCGAGCTGGTCCGCAGCCTCCCGCTCTACCTGGAAAGCCTGGCCCGGGTGGCTAAGATGGACCTGGCCTGGGTGGCGTCCGCACACGGCGAGGTCATCACCGACCACCAGGCCTTGATTGCTTCCCGCCTGGCCCGGACGGAGAAGCGGCTGGAGAGGATTCGCGGCCTCCTCAACGGCGGGCCGGCCACTGCCTACGACCTGATGCGCCGCCTGTTCCCAAACCTTGACCGGGACCAACTGTTCCTGGGGATGTCTGAAGTGCTGGGGCACCTGTTTGTGCTGGAGGATCGGGGCCAGGTCACGCCGGCCGGCAGCCCTGTGACGTGGGTACTGATGTAGTTAAAGTCTAACAGGAAGGGGAACGAATGCTCATGGCGGACCTGCAGGAAGTGTTGAAAGGAATCGAGCAGCGGCTGGCGGAGCGGCCCGAGAAGCTGTCAGCGGCTCAGGGCACCTACCAGTTGGACCTGACGGGAGAAGGCGGCGGAACCTACACCATGGTCATCGTCGGTGACAAGGGCGAAGTCAGGACCGGCCCGGCCGAGAACCCGGGTGTCGTGGTGACGATGACTGCCCACGATTTCGTCGACATGGCTACCGGCAAGCTCAACGGCATGACTGCGTTCATGTCCGGCCGCCTGAAGATCAAGGGGGACATGGGCCTGGCTCTGAAGATGCAAACCCTGCTGTCCTGAACCCGGCGCCAAAGAAAGGCGGACCTTTTCAGGTCCGCCTATAGAAATCGCAGAGAGGGCACAAGCTAAGGAATGGGCAGCTTCCCTCAGGCGCTTGCAAGAGCCTCAGGCTCGAACAGGAACGTCGCTATCGGGCAGCACCGCCGAGGCTCTGCTCGGCCAACGCGATCATCCGCTTCACCATCTGGCCGCCGACCTTGCCGGCGTCGCGCGCGGGCAGGTCGCCATTGTACCCCTGCTTCAGGGGAACGCCCACCTGGCTGGCCACCTCGAACTTCAGCCGCTCCAGAGCGGGGCTCGCATTCTGAACCAGAAGTTCGTTGTTATTGTTGTTCGCCACGAACTATCACCTCCTTCCGTCATTATGTTGTGCCTGCGGCCGGTTCCTTACCCTGCAGAAATGATGGCGGCGCTACACAGCAATTCCTTGCAAAAACACTGGCCTTGCCATTTGTGGCGCCGGACGGGTAAACTAGTGATGAGGTGACCACCCGTGGAATTGATGGAACGCGTTGAAGAAGTTCTGGAGCGCGTCCGGCCCGGTCTGCAGTTTGACGGGGGCGACGTGGAACTGCTCAACGTCCAGGACGGCGTGGTGTTCCTCCACCTGACCGGAGCCTGCGCCGGCTGCGCCATGTCCACCATGACGCTGAAGATGGGCATTGAGAGGGCCTTGCGCCAGGAGATTCCGGAAATCCGGTCTGTGGAAGCGGTTTAGCCCGCATCCAGATTCATCAGAAGAGCCATATCAAAAGCCGCCTGTATTGGGCGGCTTTTGCTACTATTAAATGTAGATGAAATTGACGGTTCCCAGTGGCTCTGATAAGCTACAGGCACAGGGTTATTGGAGGGTGAAGAGCTTGTCTGCGTCGTCGGCTCACTGGATTACGGCGGAGCGCGACCGGCTGCGGCTCTTCTTCGAGAACGCAACCGACGCCTTTATTATCATAGATCCAGACCGCCGCATCGTGGACATGAATCCGGCGGCGGTGAGGCTTACAGGCTACCAGGTGTCCCAGGGCGTGCACTGCGGCACGCTCTTCCAGTGTCATACCGATCTGGGTGAACCGCTGGCCGCCGCCCACCTCTGCTACGGTCTGCACGCTCTGGAAGTACAGGCACCGGCACCTTATGTGGAGATGAGCATTCGTCACCACGACGGGTACCTCATTCCGGTTTCCGCCAGCTATTCGCTGTTTCCGGACGGTGAGGGCGGCACGCTTCTGCTCATGGTCTTCCGGGACCTGCGTGAGAAGCGCAAGCTGGAGGAGGCGTTGCAGGAGAAGGCCGAAGTGGTGGCTACCCTGACGGAACGGGAGCGCCTCGCCCGTGACTTTCACGACGGACTGGCGCAGACCCTGGCATTTCTGAAGATGCGCCTGGCCGTCCTGGGCAAGCGGCTATCCAGGGAGGACCCCGCCTACGGCGACGAACTGGAGCAGATTCGGGGCGTGCTGGAGACGGCCTATCAGGATGTGCGCCAGGCCCTCTTTGACTTGCGCGCGCCCGTCGGCCCCTCCTGGGATGCCGTCCTGGCGCAATACTTGAGGGAGTTCGAGCAGAACACGGGCGTCCGAAGCAGCCTGAACATCGAGGCTGCGGCGCCCCAGGTGCCGGCCACCATCGGTGTGCAGCTCGTCCGCATCATCCAGGAGGCCCTGGCCAACGTGCGCAAGCACAGCGGGGCGGAGAGGATGGAGGTGCTGGTGGGCGGCTCGGACCACCACCTCAAGGTGGTGGTGGAGGACAACGGCCGGGGCTTTGATTACGACCCGACCCGCGAGTACAAAGGCCACTACGGACTGCGCACCATGCGAGAGCGGGCGCAGATCATCGGCGGATTCATGCTGCTGGACACGCAACCGGGCCGGGGAACCCGGGTCATCCTGGATGTGCCTGTCCCGGAGCAGTCCGCAGAGCCGTCTCTAGACCAGGCCGGGGGTGTGGAAGCTGGAGCGCATTCGAGTCCTCTTGGTTGACGATCACGAACTCTTCCGCCGTGGGGTCAAAAGCCTGCTGACGGCCGAGCCCGATATCGAGGTGGTGGGCGAGGCCCACAACGGTCGGGAGGCCCTGGCGAAGGCGCAGGAGCTGATGCCTGACCTCGTTCTCATGGACATCAGCATGCCGGAAATCAATGGCCTGGAAGCCACGCGGCGGGTCAAGCAGGCGATGCCCTACGTCAAGATTCTCATCCTCACGGTCTCCGACCTGGAGCAGAATCTGTTCGAGGCCATCAAGGCCGGCGCGCAGGGCTACCTTCTGAAAAATGTGGACCCTGACCACCTGCTGGACGCCGTGCGCAAGGCCTACCACGGCGAGGCCGCCATCTCCGGCGGTCTGGCGGCCAAGATCCTGACCGAGTTCGCCCGGCGCGACGCGCAGCCCGCTCACACCGGGCGCGAGTCGCTGGGGGCTCGTGAGATCGACGTCCTGCGGGAGCTGTCGCGTGGGGCCTCCAACAAGGAGATCGCCGCCACGCTCTGCATCAGCGAGAATACCGTCCGCAACCACGTCAAGAACATCTTGGCCAAGCTGCATCTGGATAACCGCGTGCAGGCGGCCGCTTACGCCATCCGCGAGGGCATCACGTCCGATCCCACGGAGGGTCCCAGGTAGAAACAGCCCCACGTTTAGGGCCACCCCCTGGACCCTTTTCCAACTTTACTAGTGCGAAAGGGCTACCTCTGAGGTAGCCCTTTTTTGTTGCCATTTCGTAGCCACAAATCTGGACAGAAAATGGCCCTCGCGGGTCTACGTGACGGGAATGCCTGTGCGTTAGCATGGAATTGGAGGTTGATAGCTATGGCTGCGCAGCGGCGTGTGGTCATCCTGTATCAGAACGGCCTGTTTGGGGCCGGCCTCCGCCGGCTGCTGTCCGCGGAGCCGGACATTCAGGTGGTGGGCACCGTGCCGATCGGCCCCCAGATGGGTGCCGTGGTCCGGGGCCTGGCCCCTGACGTCGTGCTGGTCGATCGCGCCATCGACCCCAAGTCCCTGCGCGATCCGTCAGGCAAAGGCCATGGCAGTGGCCCGCGGGTGATCTGCCTGACTCTCGAGGAGAACCAGATGGACGTACTGGACAGTCAGTACCGGCCATCCCCCAACGTTGACGACCTGCTGGAGGCGATCCGCTCGGCGCTCTGCGCCGTCCCGTCGCCCGAGGCGCTCACCCAGACACACGACTAGGTGCTGCTCGTCAAACAGCCCCTCCCATGAGCCCCCCGGCTCATTTGGCGGCCCTGCCATCGTGGCAGGGCTTTTTTTTGTCCTCCCGTGGTCCGGTCGGGCAACAACTTCATGAATCTACCAGGGGTGCAGGCGAAGGAACTTTACATAATAAAAGCGAAAATCCGACGTATGAAGCGCCTGTGGACAACGCGGCTTGCCGCTTTCATCTTAATTCTGGGGCTCCTGACGACCTCCCTGGGATGGGGTGGCGGCAGGGGCAACTGGTCATGGAGCCGGACGAAGAGCGCGCCGCTCTACCCGGTGGACGCGGCCGCGCTGGAACAGGAACTGCAGTGGCTGGAGGCCTCGCAGACGGACCAGGGGGCCCTGGCGCAGAATCCGCGGCAGACCGATGTGGTGCCGTACTTCGCCAACCTGGCGGCCATGGCCCTGGTGCGCGACAACCCGAACCTGGTCCGCCGCTACATGGAGTGGTACCTGGGACACCTGAACCACCCGGACCGCTTCGGCTTCTACGGCACCATCTACGATTACCACCTGCGGTCGGACGGGCGCGAAGTGCCGAGCCTGGACTATGACTCCGCGGACAGCTATGCCGCCACGCTGCTCTCGCTGGCCGCCTGGTACGTCCGCTCCACCAGCGACCTGGACTGGGCGCGCCGCCACAAGGCCCAGCTCACGGAGGTGGCGGAGGTCATCACCCGCCTGCAGGACGGCGACGGCCTCGTCTGGGCTAAACCGGGTCTGGGCGTGAAGCTCCTGATGGACAACAGCGAGAACTACCGCGGCCTGACGGACTGGGCCTGGTTGCTGGAGCGGCTGGGAGACGGGGAGGCCTCCGCCGCCTACGGGAAGCGCGCCGCCTGGGTGCGTCAGGCCATCGAGAGGCAACTCTGGAGCCCCTGGCGCGGGTTCTACGAGTGGACCCTGGGAGGGGTGCACGTTCCCACCCTGGGGCCGCGCTGGTACCCGGAGACCGTGTCGCAGCTCTACCCCATCGTCTTCGGCGTGATTGACCCCAGGTCGGACCGGGCCCAACTGCTCTACGCCAAGGTGATGGCCGCCTTCCCGCGGTGGGCCGAGGGCGATACCGGCGATCCTTTCCCCTGGGCCATAGCCGCCTACGCCGCCGTGCTGGTGGGCGACATCAACTCGGCCCGGGTGTTCCTGGCCCACAGCGCTCAGCACTGGCCGCCGGCCGAGGAGCGGGGGCCCTGGTACGCAGCGGAGTCCGGCTACCTCATCCGGACGGTCCAGTTGCTCGACCAGCTTGCCGTCAGGCCCAACTAGTCCTGCGCCTCCAGGCCATTGCCGGCCAGGTAGAGGGGGAGGAGTTCGCGGGCCATCTCCGCCGCCTGGCTGACCAGCGCTTCGCCCTGCCGCACCGTGGGGTTGGTCCGGCTCCAGCCGGCGCCCACCGCCAGCGATGCCGACCTGATGTCGGTCAGGCGGGCTGCGGCCGCCTCCAGGTCGCCCCGGGTCACCTCTTCCACCGGAATGGGCCTGTTGCCGTGGTCGTCGCCGTAGAGGCTGTAACCGCGCCAGGTCTCCAGCGACTGCAGGAGGGACAGGCCGCGCTGACGCAGGGCCTCGGCCAGGCGCTGACGCTGGTCGAACTCGGGCTTCAGCACAAAGCGCATGTAGACACCCTCCCGCGAGAGGCCCAGGGCGAAGTGCCCGAACCGCTTGTAGCCCCGTGGCGATGGGCCGAGGGCCACCCAGGTGTCATCCGGTGGGTTGACTGTGCGGCGCGCGTGCAGGGCCACCCGCGGGAAGAAGGCCAGGCCGGTGTTGGCCTGGAGCCAGGGCGCCAGGTCGTCGCCCAGGGCCTGCAGCTTGGGGCGGACCCTCTTCTTGATGGCGGCCATGCGGGCGGCGAAACCGGGAATGGCGAAGACGTCAAAGTCAGCCGGTGCAAAGCCCCGAAAATGCACGGAGACGGTTCACTTCCCTTTTAGCAAGCAGTGTCTTTCTGAGTCCAGGTTGACATGCCCGGGAGGCTTACGTCAAGGCCGCCGGGGACTTCCTCTTGCGCCCGGCCGTATCAGGCGCCGCCGCACGGCAAATACTGGAGGCCTGAGGAGGTGCATGTCCATGCCCCAGGAGATTCTCTGCGAAGTGAAGAGCTGCTACTTCTACCGGGAGGGCGACCACTGCGGCGCCGACCGCATCTATGTCGTCAACAGCGCCCGGACCAGCCCGTCCATGGAGTTCGGCAGCATCGGCGACCAGTCCCACGCCCATACGTCCGAGGAGACCGCCTGCAAGACCTTCAGGCCCACGGACTAGACAGCACATCCCCGCAGCAGCCGGCCAGCCGCCGGGACCCGCACCGTTGACACCATCGAAGCCCAGACGCTACACTGCAAATAGT
>CALMNP010000082.1 GCA_937868875.1 uncultured Bacillota bacterium
TGCATCGTTTCCTTGATGTGAATGGGCTGCGCCTCGCGTACGTAGATTTTGGCGGCAGTGGACCGGCCCTGCTGCTCCTGCACGGGCTCTTCGGACGGGCCACAACCTGGGCTCAGACCGCCGCCTGGCTCACCCCCCACTTCCACGTTGTCGGCCTGGACCAGCGCGGCCACGGCCTCAGTGACAAGCCGGAGAAGGCCTACAGTCGAGATGAGTTCGTTGACGATGCTATAGGCGTCATGGAGCGGCTCGACCTGGGGCCGGCGGTCATCGTCGGCCACTCCATGGGTGCCCTCAACGCCTGGGTGCTGGCTGCGCGCCGGCCCGACCTGGTACGGGGTTTGGTGTTGGAGGATCAATCCGCAGCCACCGGCGACCCGAGGGGCGGCGCCTGGGTCAGCGACTGGCTGTCCAAGTGGCCCGTCCCGTTCCTGACCATGGCGGCGGTGCGGGAGTACTTCCACGGCGTCCGCCCCAGCTTCGCCGACTACTTCAGCGAGGTCATGGTTGAGATCCCGGAGGGCTACCGCCCGCTTTTCGAGACCCGGCACATGGTGCAGGCCGCCGACCAGATCAACGTCCGCGACCACTGGCAGGAGATTGACCAGGTGGGCTGTCCCGCGCTGGTGGTAAAGGGCGGCGAGAGCGATGCTCCCCGCGAGGAACTGCAGGAGATGGCCCGAAGGATCCCCGGCGGCCGCTACGCCGAAGTGGCCGGGGCGGAGCATGTTGTCCACTATGACAAGCCCAGGGAGTGGTGCGAGGCGGTCGAGCCCTTCCTGTTGGAGCTGCGCCGGGCCTAGCCGGCGGCGTCCTGCGATCAACCACAAACGGCCCCTGTCCCAACAAGGCCGGCTGGCGATGAGCCGGCCTTCATTCTTTGTCCCGCCGGAGGCATCACACCAGGCGCGAAGGATTGTCGGGAAAGAGGAAGGCAATGAGGCTGGGTGCGGCGAATCTCCAGGACTTCAAAGAGCGTTCCACTGACATCGGAGGTCAAGTCCATGGCCGAAACGCGTCTTGAGCCGCACGCGAACCCACCTGATCCGGCTGTCTCGCTTCGAGCCCGGGAGATCCCGCCCTTCATCGTTATGGACGTCCTGGAAAAGGCCAAGGAAATGGAGCGGGAAGGCCGGCACATCATCCACCTGGAGATCGGCGAACCCGACTTCGACACGCCGCGGGCCGTCAAGGATGCCGCCATGAAGGCCATCGCCCAGGGCGACACGCACTACACGCCCAGCCTGGGCATTCCCGAACTGCGAGAGGCCATTGCGGAGCACTACCACAAGCGTTACGGCGTGGATGTATCGCCAGACCGCATCATGGTCACGTCGGGAACGTCTCCGGCGATGCTGCTGGTCTTTCAGGCCTTGCTGAACCCAGGCGACGAGGTGCTGATGGCTGACCCCCACTACGCCTGCTACCCCAACTTCGTTCGTGCGGTCGACGGCGTACCGGTGGGCATCCCGGTGTTCGAGGCGGACGGTTTTCGCCTTGGCGCCGAGCTCGTCAGGGAGTATCTCAGCCCGAAGACCAGGGCGATCCTGATCAACTCCCCCTCCAACCCCACCGGCACGCTGCAGACGGCCGAAGACCTGGCGGCGCTCGCCGGGGTCGGCCCCTACGTGGTCTCGGACGAGATCTACCACGGGCT
This sequence comes from uncultured Bacillota bacterium, assembly GCA_937868875.1. Taxonomy (GTDB): domain Bacteria; phylum Bacillota; class Sulfobacillia; order JAMDAP01; family JAMDAP01; genus JAMDAP01. The sequence goes on from CALMNP010000082.1 coordinate 1,658, forward strand.
GGTCTACGAAGGGCGGGAGCACTCGATCCTGGAGTTCACCGACCGCGCCTTCGTGGTCAACGGCTTTTCCAAGCTCTACGCGATGACGGGCTGGCGGCTCGGCTACGTGATCATGCCCCCGGAGATGGTACGGCCCATGCAAAAGCTGCAGCAGAACCTGTTCATCTGCGCCAGCTCCTTTGCTCAGCGGGCCGCCGTTTCGGCCCTGCGGGAATGCCGCGAGGACGCGGCGCAGATGGTCCGGACCTACGACGAGAGGCGCCGGTTCATGCTCCGGCGCCTCTCAGAAATCGGCTTTCGCCTGTCGGTTCCGCCCACGGGGGCCTTCTACATCTTCGCCGACGCGCGCCGCGTGCCCGGTCTTGCTGCCCGGGCCGGCGATTCCTATCGCCTGGCCTTCGACCTGTTGGACAAGGCCGGCGTGGCGGTGGCGCCGGGGAT
>CALMNP010000083.1 GCA_937868875.1 uncultured Bacillota bacterium
CGCCGGAACATAACCTTGAGCAGTTCGTTCAGCAGCCAGGCCCCTATGAGGTTGACCTCCAGCATCCACGCCGCCCAGGGAAGCCGGCGCGTGCGCCACAGCCAGAGCCCCAGGAACAGGCCCAGCAACACCACCGTGCCGGGCGAGCCGAGCAGAGAAATCAGGCGCATGGCTTCGGTCACGCCCGGACCCGATACGGCGCGGGCGGCGGCGGTAAGGGTGTGGTCCAGGGCAGCCAGCTGCTTCTCCCTCAGGTCGTCCACCAGCTTGGCGAAGAGCACCAGGAAGAAGCTGTCCAGGACCAGGCCCGCCGCCAGGGCGGTACCGAACTCCCCGAGGGGCTCCCAGATCCGGGCCTGCCGTCGCAGGACCTGCCGGTACAGGCCGTGGCTGCGATCCAGAAGGCGACGAGTCCAGCCGTAGCGATGCGCCAGCCAGTAGACGAAGGCCAGGGCCACGGTGACAACCACCGTCAGCCATCCGAAAGGGCCCTGCAAGAACTGCACCACCGACGGGCCGTAAAGCCACAGCAGCAGGGCCTCCAGGTAGAAACGCAGGCCCCGGCCGATGATGGAGGCCCAGGCGAAGGTCCCCAGGGGAATGACGAACAGGCCGGCGGCGATGGTGAACAGTTTATAGGGAATCGGCGTCAGCGCCGCCGCCAGGACGGCCCAGCCGCCGTAGCGCCGGAACAGGCCTTCGATCTGACGGATTTGGGACTCGCTGGTCAGCCGCTCCAGGATGCGCCGCCCCACTTTGCGCCCCAGCCAATAGCCGAAGAGGCCACCCAGGGTGGAGAAGACCGTGGCCAGGGTGCCGTACCAGAGGGCCAGGGAGGGTTGGGACAGGGCCAGGGGGATCAACACCAGGTCGGGCGGGACGGGAAAGAAGGAGGCCTCGGCAAAGGATAGCAACGCCAGGCCCCAGGGACCCAGAGCCTCAAAAAGGCTCGTGGTGGAAGCGACCCAGTGCTGCACTGCCTGCCAAAAGCCCAAGTTCACGGCCTCCCGTACTGGTTGTCCACGGTTACGCTCATTGTACCTTCCCGCAAGACGCGGTCGCAAGCGGACGGGGGTGGCGGTTGGGAGTCAGGGGGTACGGAATGGAAG
>CALMNP010000084.1 GCA_937868875.1 uncultured Bacillota bacterium
TCCTTCTACCCCGGCCAGGAAAAAAAGGTGCCGGGCCTTGACCTGCCCGGCCTGGATATCACGGCGACGGCCCTCGCGCTGGGAGTCCCGGCCGTCCGGGTCACGTCGCCCGATCAGGTGGGGCCCGCCTTCGCGGACGCCTTCGCCCAGGCGTTTGCCGGTAACGGCGGCTCAGGCGGCGGTGCTGCGGCCGGTAGTGACGTGTCCGAGGGCGGTGCGACCGGCGCAGGCACTCCCGGGCCGCGCCTCGTCGAGGTGATGATTGACCCGACGCCGGCGCCGTTGGTGTAACCGTCCCACCGCCATGGTGAGTTCAAGTCGCCTGGGCGCCGCCGGCGCCCAACTGGATCAGGCGTAACAGGTTCGCCATTTCAATGGCGGTGACGGCGGCCTCGAAGCCCTTGTTGCCGGCCTTGGTGCCGGCCCGCTCGATGGCCTGCTCGATGGAGTCGGTGGTCAGCACGCCAAAGCTGACGGGCACGCCCATCTGAAGCCCGACCTGGGCTACCCCCTTGCTGACCTCGGCCGCCACGTAGTCGAAGTGCGGCGTGGCGCCGCGGATGACAGCCCCCAGACAGACCACGGCGTCGTACCGCCCCACGCGGGCCAGCGCCTGGGCTGCCAGCGGAATTTCGAAGGCGCCCGGCACCCAGGCCACGTCCACGGCTCCCGGCTCCACCCCGTGGCGCTCCAAAGCGTCCTGGGCTCCGCCGAGCAGCTTGCTGGTGATGAACTCATTGAAGCGGGAGACGACGATGGCCACGCGCAGGCCGGTTCCTATGAGCTTGGCCGAATAGACACTGGACACGGTTGGTCCTCCTTTGCGGCCGGGCCCGTTGTGCCGCGGCCGGATAATTTTGGGCGAGAGGTTCAGTGGCCGATGAGGTGGCCGAGCTTCTCCCGCTTGGTCGCCATATAGCGGCCGTTGACAGCGTTGGGCTGCACCTCGATGGGCACCCGCTCGACGATCTCCAGGCCGTAGCCACGCAGGCTGTACTGCTTGTCTGGGTTGTTGGTCAGCAGGCGCAGCCGGGTTACCCCCAGGTGGCGCAGGATCTGGGCGCCGGTACCGTAGTCCCGCATGTCCGCCGCGAAACCCAGCTGCAGGTTGGCCTCCACCGTATCCAGCCCCTGGTCCTGCAGGTCGTAGGCCCGCATCTTATTGGCCAGGCCGATGCCCCGCCCCTCCTGACGCATGTAGAGCAGCACGCCGCGCCCCTCCTGGGCGATCTGCCGCAGGGCAGCTTCCAACTGCTCGCCGCAGTCGCAGCGCAGGCTGTGGAAGACGTCGCCCGTCAGGCACTCAGAGTGCACGCGGGTGAGCACGGGCCCGCCGTCAGCCACCGGGCCCAGCGCCAGGGCGACGTGGCAGGCACCCGTCAGGCGGTCCTCGTACGGATGCGCCCGAAAGTGACCGAAGCGGGTGGGCATGTCCACAGGGGTCAGGGCTTCCACCAGGGACTCGTGCCGCATGCGGTAGTGGATGAGATCGGCGATGGTGATGACCCGGAGGCCGTGCCGCTCGGCGAATGCGAGCAGGTCTGGCACGCGGGCCATGGAGCCGTCCTCGTTCATGATCTCGCAGATAACACCGGCAGGATAGAGGTCGGCGAGCCGCGCCAGGTCCACGGCTGCCTCGGTGTGGCCGGGGCGCCGCAGCACGCCGCCCTCCCGGGCCCGCAAGGGAAAGATGTGACCGGGACGCACCAGGGCACTCGGCCGGGTGCGCGGGTCGACCAGGGTGCGCACGGTGTGGGCCCGCTCCGCCGCGCTGATGCCCGTGCTCACGCCCTGGCGGGCGTCCACGCTGACGGTGAAGGCGGTGCCCATGTGGTCGCCGCCCCGGTCCACCATCTGGCGCAGCTCCAGCTCGTCCAGGCGCTCACCGGTCATCGGCACGCAGACCAGACCGCGGCCGTGGCGGACCATGAAGTTGATGGCCTCCGGCGTCACCTTCTCCGCCGCCATCACCAGATCGCCCTCGTTCTCCCGGTTCTCGTCATCGGTAACGATCACCATGCGGCCGGCGGCGATTTCGTCTAGAGCCTCTTCGATGGTATGAAACACATTTCAGGCCTCCACTTCGTTCAGGTATCCGTGGCGCGCCAGGAACTCCCGGGAAAGCCCACCGCCTGCCGCTTGCGGCTCATCTCCCGCCAGGCGCGCGGCCAGGAGGTGCTCCAGGTATTTGCCCAGGATGTCAGCCTCCAGGTTGACCAGGTCCCCTACCTGTTTGCTGCCCAGGGTGGTGACCGCAGCCGTGTGCGGAATCAGGCTGACGCTGAACCGGTCTGCTTCCGTCCCGACCACTGTCAGGCTGACCCCGTCTACGGCGATGGAACCCTTGGGCACCACGTAACGCATGACGGCGGACGGCGCCGTGATCGTGAGGCGGCGTGCGTTCTCATCCGCCTGGACCGCCGCCACCCCGCCCACCCCGTCCACGTGACCCTGGACGATGTGTCCGCCGAAGCGGCCGCCGGCGAGCATGGAGCGCTCCAGGTTGACCAGCGCTCCCGGCGCCAGGTGGCGCAGGGAGGTGCGGTCGAAGGTTTCCGGCATGACGTCCGCCGTGACGACGCCCGAGCCGAGGCGCACCACCGTCAGGCACACGCCGCTGAAGGCGACGGAATCGCCCACCTTTACGTCCGCGAGCACCGTCCGGGCGGCGACGGTGAGTGCCAGGGAACGGCCGCCGCGCCGCACGGTGCGGACCGTGCCCATCTCCTCGACAATTCCGGTGAACATCCGCACCTCTCCCCTCATGGATACTGCAGGTCGCCCTCGATCACCAGGTCGGCGCCGGCACGCCGAACATGCAACGCCGTTAACCAGGGCGTGTCGGCCAGGCCGGCAATCCCCGCCCCGCCCACAGCGCCCGGCGCCGCCGCGCCGCCGAAGAGGCGGGGAGCGACATACCAGCGCACCCCGGTGGCCAGCCCCGCCGCCAGGAACGACCCGTGCACGGCCCCACCGCCCTCCACCAGCAAGGAGCAGATGCCTCGCTGACCCAGCACCCGGAGCAGGGGAGCCAGGGCGACCCGACCGCCGGCGTCCGCAGGCAGCACGAGCACCTCAGCCCCGGACGCCTGCAGTGCCCGCACGCGCTCGGCGGGCGCCGCCCCGGTCACGGCGATCAGGGCCGGGAGAACCCGGGCGCCGGGCGGCGTGCGTGCCTGGGAATCCAGGATCACGCGCAACGGGTCGCGCCGCCGCCAGGGCTCCAGGTCCGTGGCCCCGGCGAAGGCCGGGGACGCCCGGACACCCGCCGGCAGCCCCCATCCCAGGGCCAGGGCGCCTGGCGCCTCGCAACGTACGGTCAGCTGGGGGTCATCCTGGAGCACGGTGCCGACGCCCACGAGGATGGCGTCCACCTGGTCTCGCAGCTCGTGGACCTCCCGGCGGCTGACCTCGCCGCTGACCCACCTAGCCTCTCCGCCGGCGGTGGCGATCTTGCCATCCAGGCTCTGGGCCACCTTGAGCAGGACGTAGGGCAAGCCCGTCGCCTTACAGTGCAGCCAGGGCCGGTTCAGGGCGCGGGCCTCGGCCTCCCGGCAGCCGGCTGCCACTTCAATGCCCGCTGCCCGCAGGCGCGCCAGTCCTTGCCCCTGTACCCGCTCGTCCGGGTCGACCATGGCGACCACGGCGCGGGCCACGCCGGCCCGAACCAGGGCGTCGGCGCAGGGCGGCGTCAGACCGTGGTGCGCGCAGGGCTCCAGGGTGACGTAGACGGTGGCGCCTCGCGCCAGGTCGCCAGCCTCACGCAGAGCGTGGATCTCGGCGTGGGGGCAGCCCCGCTTCTGATGGTAGCCGCTGCCCACCACCCGCCCCTCTCGCACGATGACGCACCCCACCATGGGGTTCGGATGGCAGCGGTAGCGCGCCCGGGCCGCCAGGCTCAGGGCTTCCAGCATGAAGGAGCGGTCGACGGCAGAGAATCGCGGATGGGCAGACAAGACAAAACCCCCTGGAGTTCACCTCCGGGGGGTACTAGCGGCATGACCACAGCACAGACCAATAGCCGGCAGCAACGCCTCGCCGCCGGCAGCATACGTTCCTGCCGCAGGCACGCCTGGCGCTTGCCCGTCTCTTGATGTGGCGCAAACCTACTCCCATCCGGACTATACCGTCGGCCCCGGAATCTCACCGGTGTCATCCCCGGCGCCCAGTCCGCCCGGAAGGCGGACCTGCCTCCGCCGCCCTGGGAGGCGGCACAGGCGCACCGTGGATCGCGGCGCTTGTGCGGATTGCTCCGCCATCACCGCCGATCGGGAATTGGCGAACTGCTCCGCCTCACCCTGCCCCGAAGGTTCGTGCATTCTTCTGTTGTGGCGGTAGTATATCACGGACTGCGCAGAGGTTACAAGCACACAATTCCCGGCGACCGAGTCAAGTCGTCGTGGGGGCGGTTCAGAACCCGCTGCGATCACGACTCCTGCTCGGTCGGGCGGACCAGCAGTTCGTTGATGGCCACGCGGCGGGGACGGGTCACCATGTAGAGGATGTTGTCGGCGATGTCCTCCGACTTCAGCTTCTCCAAGTTGTCCAGGGCCCCCATCATCTGCTGGCGAAGCTCAGGACGGATATGGTCCGGCAGCTCCGTGTCGACAGCCCCGGGCTCGACCAGCGAGACGCGCACGTGCCGGCCCGTGACCTCCTGACGCAGGGACTCGCTGAACGCACCCACGCCGAACTTCGTCAGGTTGTAGACCGCTCTGCCGGACCG
>CALMNP010000085.1 GCA_937868875.1 uncultured Bacillota bacterium
CACTCTGTCTGCGCTTTCCGGCTGTGCCGCCTACGAGGGCTCACCCGTCCCGCCGACGCCTCCGACGGGGTCCTCGGCCGCGCCCGAGCGCGAGGCAACCGCCACGCTGGCCTTTGTTGGCGATATTCTGCTGGCCGACCGCATTGGGGACCTTATCCGGCGGGATGGCCCCGACGCCCCCTGGGGCGACATGGGGTCCGTTCTGGCCGCAGCCGACTTCGCCGCGGGCAATCTGGAAACATCGGTGGGCACGATGGGGACGGCGCAGCCGGGCAAGCAGTATACGTTTCAGGCAACGCCAGAGGCCCTCCGGGGCTTGACGAAAACCGGTCTGGACGCCGTCGGACTGGGCAACAACCACGTTCTGGACTTCGGACCGGACGGCCTCAGGCAAACCCTGACGAACCTGGACCAGGCGGGCATTCCACACACCGGGGCGGGACTAAGTGAGGCGGAGGCCTTCAGCCCCGTCATCGCCGACGTCAAGGGGCTGACGGTGGGGTTCCTCAGCTTTTCCCGCGTGGTCCCGGAGGGCTGGGCGGCCGGGCCGCGACGCCCCGGGGTCGCCTCGGCCTACGATGAGGCGTCCATGCTGAGGGTGGTGCAGGATACGGCGGCGCGCTGCGACGTCCTGGCCGTCTCCGTCCACTGGGGAGAGGAGAACCAACAGGAACCGCCGCCGGCTGTGGAGAAGCTGGCGCACCGGCTGGTGGAGGCCGGGGCCGACCTGGTCATCGGCCACCACCCCCACGTCTGGCAGGGGCTGACCAGCTACCAGGGCGCGCTTATTGCCTATAGCCTGGGCAACTTTGTCTTTACGACGTCCAACCCCATTGGGGTTCAGACCGGCGTCCTGGAGGTGCAGGTGAACCGGCGGGGGCTGGTGGGAGGCCGCATCGTTCCGGCCGTCATCGACTGGGGGCGCACCGCCTCGGCCACGCCGCGCCAGGCTGCGGCGTTCCTCCAGCGCGTCCGATCCCTGTCCGACCTGCCCTTGGACGAGGCCGGCGCCTTCCGGCTGACAGAGCCCCGCCGGGGACTGCAAGGCCCGTCCACCGAGGCCGCAGAGAAGCCCTGAAAGCGGTCGAGCCGGGACCGACCCGGCCCGCGGGGGTTGCCCGAGGCGGAGGGGGCGGACTACAATAGGTTTGGACTTGTGGCTCTTTCCGCCCGCTGTCGTGCCACCGTGTGCGCGAGCCGCCAGGTCCGGAAGGAGTGCTGGATGTGGACAAGGACTTGCTGGTGGGGATTGACCTCGGCGGCACCAAGGTGGCGGCCGGAGTCGTGGACCACAGGGGTCAGATCCTCGCCAAGGCCGCCCGCGATACACAGCCTGAACGAGGCCCCGCTGCGGTCGTGGCAACCATCAACGAGGCTACGGAAGCCGTGCTGTCCCAGGTAAAGGATGGGTATTCACGGCTGGCCGGGGTGGGCATCGGCGTGCCCGGTCTGGCGGACGTGGACTCGGGCGTGGTGCTCTTCGCCCCCAACCTCCGCTGGGACAACGTGCCGGTGGCGGCCATGCTGCGGCAGCACCGCGAGGTGCCGGTCTATGTGGACAACGACGCCAATGCCGCCGCCCTGGGCGAGCAGTGGGCCGGCGCCGCCCGTGGCGTCAAGGACATGATCCTCCTCACCCTGGGCACGGGTGTGGGCAGCGGCCTGATCTTCGAGGGCCGCATCTACCAGGGCGCCGCCGGCTACGCCGGCGAGGTCGGTCACATCACGATGGACGAGAACGGCCCGCTGTGCGGCTGCGGTCGCCGCGGCTGCCTGGAGACCTACGCCTCGGCCACGGCGGTGATTCGCCAGGCGCGCGAGGCCATCGAGTCCGGCCGCGAGACCTCCATCAAGGCCCTGGCGGAAGCGTCGCCGAAGGGGCTGGAAGCGCGCACCGTCTTCATGGCGGCGGCCCAGGGGGATGCCGTGGCACAGGGCATTGTGGACAATCTGGTCCGCTACCTCGGCCTGGCGGTCGCCAACCTGGTCAACATCCTCAACCCGGAGATGGTGGTCATCGGCGGCGGCGTTGCGGCCGCCGGTGAGCAGCTGTTGGGACCGCTGCGCCGCGAGGTGCACCAGCGGGCCCTGCCCGGGCCGGCGCAGAGTGTCGCCATCATCGGCGCCCAACTGGGGAATGATGCAGGTATCATTGGGGCGGCGTCCCTGGTGCTCCGGGGCCGCTCACCCAAGTTCCACGTGAACGTATAGAACGTTGAGACGGCTGTCCCTGCTTCCCGGCGGAGCCGGCCCAACCCACCACCAAAGACGGAGATGAACCTCACATGACGGATCTGAGCAAGATCAGCGGGCTCCCCCTGGCAGTTGATGAGAAGGGCCGGATACACTTTTCGGGTGGACTCCCCGCCGTAACGCCGGCGGTGCGCCGCCTGGCTGACGTGCGGGACGTGCTGGCCGACCCCGAGGCGGAGGGACCGGAGGAGCTCTACTACATGTACCGCGACGTCGGCTTCGAGGCCGAGAAGGCCCTGTGGAAGCCGCGCTCCCTGCGCTATGACGTGACCGTCATTCCCCCCGGCCGCATCGGCGACGAGTTCATGAAGACCGCCGGTCACTACCATCCCCTGGTGCCAGGCCAGTCCGTGGCCTACCCCGAGGTGTATGAGGTGCTCCACGGCGTGGCCCACTACCTGCTGCAGCGCCGCAAGGGCGACGGTCTGGAGGTGGACGACGTCATCCTGGTGGAGGCGAAGGCCGGCGACAAGGTCATCATGCCGCCGGGCTACGGCCACATCACCATCAACCCGGGGCCCGAGGTCCTGGTGATGGTCAACCTGGTGGAGGGCACCTTCGGCTCCATCTACGAGCCGCTGCGGCAGACCCAGGGCGGCGCCTACTACGAGCTGCTGGAGGACGGCGAGGCCGTTTTCGAGGAAAATGAGGAGTACGGCGACGTGCCTGAACTGCGCCTCCTGCCGGCCCGGCCGCGGCCGGACCTGGGCCTCAGCCCGGACGTACCGCTCTACACGGCCGCCAGCCGGAACCCGGACCAGTTCCTGTGGCTGGTGCGGCCCCAGGACTTTCCGGCCCTGCGCGAGGAGTAGCCGCCACCGGAACATGAGAAAAGCCCCGCTGCCGTCCTACAGGCAGCGGGGCTTCGCTTTCGTTCGAGACAGTCCAGGGGACCGGGTACCCGGTTGAGGCGACGCCTACCGGGCCCGGGCCGGTGCGCCCTCTCGGGCCAGGGTCTGGCCGCGCCCGAGGGCCTCGACGTTCAGGGGCACCAACTGGGCCTTCAGTACCTTGGGCAGGGAGTCCACCAGTGACTGCAGCGAGACCATGCCCGTCAGCTCCACCAGAGCACCCAGGGCGATCATGCCGGCCACACGGGCATTGCCCATCTCGCCAGCCAGTTCCGTGGCCGGAATCTCCAGCACGGTGATGTCCGAGCGACCCGCAGGGCGGCCGGACAGCGAGGAGTTGACCACCAGGAAGCCGCCCTGGCGCACCGCCGGCTCGAACTTGTCCAGCGACGGGGCGTTCATGACGATGGCCGCGTCCGGCTCCGAGACGATGGGCGAGCCGATGTCCTCGCCGTCGGCCAGCACCACCGAGCAGTTGGCGGCGCCGCCGCGCTGCTCCGGGCCGTAGGAGGGCATCCACGAGACCTGCTTGCCCTCCGCCATGCCGGCGTAGGTGAGCAGCTGGCCGAGGGACATGATGCCCTGGCCGCCGAAACCGGCAATCAGGACCTCCTGCATCCTACTTCCCTCCTTCCGCGGGCTTTGCGGACTTCGCCGCCGCGCCGGCTGCGGCCGGCGACCTGGCGCCGTCAGCCTGCCAGTCCTTGAAGATGCCGAGCGGGTAGACGGGCACCATCTGTTCCTCAACCCACTTCAGGGCCTCCACCGGGGTCATCCCCCAGTTGGTCGGGCAGGTGGAGAGGATCTCCACCAGGGAGAAGCCCTTGCCCTCGAGCTGGGTCTGGAAGGCCCTCTTGATGGCGGCCCTGGTGCGGCCCAGGTGGGCCGGGTTGTGGGTGGAGGTGCGGGCGATGAAGGCCGCACCTTCCTGCAGGGCGAGCATCTCGCTCAGGTGGATGGGCGAGCCGGACCAGGACTTGTCGCGGCCGAAGGGCGTGGTGGCCGTCTTCTGGCCGATCAGGGTGGTGGGGGCCGCCTGGCCGCCGGTCATGCCGTAAATGGCGTTGTTGATGAAGATAACGGTGATCTTCTCACCGCGGAGAGCGGCATGGATGACCTCGTTGGTGCCGATGGAGGCCAGGTCGCCGTCGCCCTGGTAGGTCCAGACCACCAGTTCCGGGCGCACGCGCTTGACGCCGGTGGCCACCGCCGGGGCGCGGCCATGAGCCGCCTGCTGCATATCACACTCGAAGTAGTTGTAGGCCAGCACGGAGCAACCAACGGAGGCGATGCCCACCGCCTTGTCCGTCAGGCCCAGTTCGTCCATGACCTCGGCCACGATGCGGTGGGTGGCGCCGTGGGTGCAGCCGGGGCAGTAGTGACTGGAGACGTCCGAGAGCGACTTGGGGGGCTCATAGACTGGAATGCGCTCGACGATGCTGCTCATCGCGCCACACCTGCCTCTCTGCCGGCGGCCTTCTTGATCTCGGCCAGCACATCGCGGGGAATCGGCCACATGCCGCCCATGCGGCCGTAGAAGTGAACCGGCAGCCGGCCGTTCAGGGCCAGCCGCACGTCCTCCACCATCTGGCCGGCGCTCATCTCCACGGTGAGAACCGAGCGGACGGTGTCGGGCAGATTCACAAAGGCCTCGTCCGGGAACGGCCAGAGGCTGATGGGTCGGATGAGGCCGACCTTGATGCCTTCCTGCCGGGCCATGGCGATGGCCGACTTGACGACGCGGGCGGTGGTGCCGTAGGCGACGCAGACGACCTCGGCCCCTTCCGGAATGATGGACTCGTAGATGACCTCGTTGGAGTGCATCTCCGCGAACTTGGCCTGGAGCCGCAGGTTGTGCGCCTCCAACTCTTCCGCAGCCAGGTAGAGCGAGTTGACCACGTTGCGGCCGCGCGTGCCCTGGCGCCCGGTGGTAGCCCACGGCTTGGCGACCTCGGCCGGCTTTTCGGTGGGGAAGACGACGGGCTCCATCATCTGACCCAGGATGCCGTCGCCCAGAATCATCACCGGGCTGCGGTAGCGGTCGGCGACGTTGAAGGCGCGGATGGTCAGGTCAACCAGTTCCTGCACCGTGGCGGGGCCGTACACCACCAGCCGGTAGTCGCCGTGCCCGCCGCCCTTCGTTGCCTGGAAGTAGTCCGACTGGCCGGGCATGATGGATCCCAGGCCCGGGCCGCCGCGCATGATGTTGACGATGACCGCGGGCAGTTCCGCGCCGGCAATGTAGGAGATGCCCTCCTGCTTGAGGCTGATGCCCGGGCTGGAGGAGGAGGTCATGACGCGGACGCCGGCGCCGGCGGCGCCGTAGACCATGTTGATGGCCGCCAGTTCGGACTCGGCCTGCAGGAAGACGCCGTCCTCCTCGGGCATGCGCCGCGCCATGTAGGCGGGCAGCTCGGACTGGGGGGTGATAGGGTAACCGAAGAAGGCCCGGCAGCCGGCGCGAATGGCCGCCTCGCCCAGGGCCTCGTTGCCCTTCATGAGAACCGGCACGCCGCCGGCCGGGGCGGAAGACGCGGACTTGGTCACGATGCCTTCCTCCCTTCTCCGGCCGGGGCCGGCTTGGCCGGCCTGGCCGGGCGGTAGACGCTGATGACCGCGTCCGGGCAGACCCGGGCGCAGAGGCCGCAGCTGGTGCAGGCCTCCTGGTCCTTCACGGCGGCGGAGCGGTAGCCCAGCTTGTTGATGCGACTGTCGAGCGCGATGATCTTCTGCGGACAGACGGCGATGCAGACCTCGCAGCCCTTGCATCGGTCCTCGCGGAACACCACGCGCTCCATGACGACGACGCTCATTCGGCTGACGCCTCCCTTGAGCTGACGTGGGCCCGGGCTCATGCCGGGCCTGGAGGGAACAGGCGGCGGAGCCGCCGCGGAAAACCGGCCCTATTCCCAGGGCGAGAGAAGGTAGCGGTGCAGGGGCCAGACGGGAACGTCAAAGTCGGCTGGGGACAGGCTGGACGCCAGGCGCTCCGGCACGACCACGGCCACCAGGGGGAGGTCCGCCTGTTCCGAGACCCCGCGCAACAACTGGTAGTCCTCCCGCACGTGAACCGTCTCCGTCGCCGCCGCCAGGTTGCCATTGGCGATGAGGCCGGTCAGAGAAAGCCCGGACATGGACTCCAGCCAGGTGCGGAAGGCCAGGATGGCCTCCGGGGTGGCTGTCTGAGGCCGGCGTGGGTTGACCACCAGGAAGGCCTCGTACTGGCCGGGCAGGAAAAAGCGCCGGAGCCCCGCCAGGGCCCGGGCGCCTTCATCGCCGCCGACGTCTACGAAGGTATGAACCTGGGGGTCGCCCAGGGAGCGGTCCAGGGACATGGGAAGGATGGGAAGGTCGGCCTGGTCGAACCCGGTCTCCGGAGCCACGAGGTGTACGCCGGCCCCCTCCAGGGACTGCCGGAGGTCCCGGGAACGGAAGAAGGGCGTCACCACGTCCAGGTCCACCAGCGCGGTAGGGGTTCCCCGTGCGGCCTCGGCCAGAGCCCGGTTGATGGCTATCTCTGTCTTGCCGCTGCCGAAATGGCCGAGAAACAGCGTTCGGCGCATATCCAAAGACAAGGCCTTCCCCCCCGTATCCATTGTAGGGTTGTCGTTCCCACTGTCTCAATAACACAAAGTGACTAGCGATTTGGCCCAATGGGGCTAGTGGATGGCAGGCCTTTTGCCGCGCGTGGCAGCCAGATATTTCTCACGGGGTTACAGAACTCAGTATAAGTTCTCAGCCGCGTCATCTCAATAACTAACACGGTCCGGATGAAAGGCACACGGCAGCGGCCTGCTGTAGAACAAGACCGCTGCCGCGTGGAAGTGATTCAAGGACCGTTGCCGAAGTCCTAGACCTGGTACCGGGTCTGCGTCGGGCCCAAGACTAATACTGCCATGACCAAGTCACAGAGCCGACGCCGCTGCTCGGGGTGGTCCAGGTGTGGTTACTGCCGTTCTCCCAGATAACGCCCCCGCCTGCTTGGATGTCAATTGCCTTGAATTGTACGGCGGTGCTGGCCGGGACACTGGCCATATAGAACCAAGTCGGGTAGTTTGGGGCGAGCATCGGCCCAATTGCAGTGGTAGAGGATGTGGACCAACTGCCCA
>CALMNP010000086.1 GCA_937868875.1 uncultured Bacillota bacterium
GAGATTTCTGCCTGTCTCGTGGGCTCGGAGATGTGTATAAGAGACAGGGTCCGAGAAGTCGCCCTCGCGCTGCTTGGCGGTAGGCACCGTAGTGGTAGTGCCGCGCGGCCGCTCCTCGTGGATGCCTTCGTACCCGTACATGTAGAACGTGCGGTTGCGCCCGTCGTAAAGCTTGGGCAGGTACACCGGCCCGTTGGCCATAGTCCCCCAGCGGTTGTAAGTGAAGTTACTCCGCGGGATGTTGTTGCGGTTGGAGAAGAACAGGTTGGCGGTCCACTCGGGGCGCATTTTGACGTAGTAGGCCGTGCCGTGCGGCGTGTTGGTGCCGCTCTTCAGGCTGACGTTAATGACGCCGCCCTCGGTTTGCCCCACCGTGACATCAAAGGTCGCGGTCTGCACCTTGAATTCCCCCACCACGTCGGCCGGCGGGACATAGGAGGAAATCACCTCATTGCGGGTGCCGGTGTTGCCGGAGGCGGTGTTAACGGTGCCGTCCAGGGTCACCTCGGCGCGATTGGAGCGCGCCCCGTCCATGGCATAACCCACGATATGGGTGGGCTCGAAGGGACGGTCGAGGGTGAGGTTTTGGGCGAAGGTTACGCCGGAGGCGAGCTGGATCAGGTGATAGGGGTTGCCGTGGGGAAACGGCAGCTCGGCCACGCGGCGGGAATCCACCACCGAACCCATCGAGGCGCTAGCTGTGTCCAGCATGGGGGTTTCGGCCGTGACGGTGACGGTTTCGGTCAGCGCGCCCAGCTCCAGCGTGATGTTGACCTCCAGCCGGTCGTTCACCCGCAGCTCAATGCCTTCCCGCAGAAAGCTCTTGAACCCGGTCTTCTCCGCTGCGACCCGGTACGAACCGGGAATCAGGTAGGGCGCCAGGTAATTGCCTTGCGCGTTGGTCTCGGCCGGGGTGGTCACGCCGGTGGCCACGTTGGTGATCTTGACGGCGACAGCGGGAATCACCGCCCCGGTCGAGTCGGTGACGCGGCCCAGGATGGTGCCGCGGGCTTCCTGCGACCAGCCGAGGCCGGCGGCCAGGATCGACACCAGAAAACATACGCACAAACTACGGTGGGGCACTTTAAGACTCCTCCGCGGCAATTGTACCGCAACGGCGCGGCCCTCACAGGGCCACGTTTGGCAGCAGCTCGACGTGGTCGATGATGCCGATGACCGCGGTCTCGATGGGGGCGATCAGGCGGGAAGCGAGGACAGGCCGCACCGTCAGTCTGTGGACGGCCCCTCTCGACTGCTCAGGCCGCGTAGCGCACGACCTCGATCTCGGCCCGCTCGTCCGCCGCTGAAAGGATCCGCTCGACCTCTTGCATCACCCCGTGCGCCAGCACGTACTCCTCACACGTGGAGCACTGTGTGACCGGCAGGTCTCGCACGATGACGATGGAGCGGTCCCCCAGCTTGAACGGCAGGTCAGTGACGCGCTGCTGCATGTCTCCGCCGCAAATCCGGCAGGTCACGACTGCCTCCTCATTCTTAGGTCCTGGTCCCATTTCCCTGCGTCGGGAATGTACAGCGTCACAATCCGAACGTTGTCGCCGGCCACATCGGCCGCGAACAGGACGTGAAAGACCATGTTCTCATGTTTGGCTCGAATCAAGTAGCTGGGCAGGTACTTGTGCTGCGGGTACTCCTCGATGATCTCGTAGGACGGCGCAGCCGCCAGGACAGCGTCACTGGCGATTCTCCGCTGCCACAGCCTCGCGCGAAAGCGTCCCCGCGGGCGAGCCCCGCTTTCAGGCTGGGACTTCCGGCAGCAGCTCGAGGTGGTCGATGATGCCGATGACCGCGGTCTCGATGGGGGCCATCGGGCGGCCGACACTGGAAAAGGCGCTCAAGCCTTCCAGGGCTGCTTCTGTTTCTCAGATATCCCCTGGAGCCCACACCCTGAGCCTCGGAACGCGCTCGAAGTCGCGGTCATGCGTAACGATGTCCGCCAAGCCGAGTCTCTGCATGCAGGCCATGCTCACGGCGTAGCTGGTGACTGGCAGCGATGTCGGCCGCGGACACCTCAGTGATTCTGAGCGGCAGCAGGAGGAGCTTCTCTACATCTTCGACGTAGCCGCGCAGGCTTGAGACGATGCCAGGGTCGGCCTTCAGCTTCTTGAGTGCGTGGGTCTGAGAGACCAATGCATTTTCAATTGCCTCGCCGACCATGCGCCGGTGAAGTACCTCTGCGATCACGATGGTCGTCACGTAAGCGTGAATCTCGCCGCGAGCGACGCGGCACAGAACAGAGGTGCAGTCCTCAGAACGGCCGCCCAGGTGGTAGATGAAGATATTCGCGTCGATCAGGCAAACGGTGCCCGGCGGAATCGCGTTAGTATCCACACAGCTCCTCGTCCTCGGCGACCCAGCGAAGGGTTTCGAGATCGGGCAGCTTCATGCGGCCGCGGGTCCCCTCGACTGCGGCCAGGGCATCCGCCAGCCGGCTGGCATCGGGTTGTTTGAGCAACTCGACGGCCAACCGGTGTTGCGCATCGATTGGCAGTCTACGAGCCGCGTCGAGGACGCTGCTATACGTGGTCTCCGCCATTGGAGAACGCTCCCATAATCTATCCTACCAGCCCGGATACCGTCCGCAGTGCACGCTCTACGCTACGCCTCCGTCCCCTCGAGCAGCTCGACGTGGTCGATGATGCCGATGACCGCGGTCTCGATGGGGGTCATCAGGCGGCCGACGCTGGAGAAAGCGCTGAAGCCTTCCAGGGTGAGCAGCACTTTCTCACCGAGGCCGGCCTGGACCGCATCCACGGCCACCACGGCGTCGCCGCGGTCGGTGCCGTCCAGGTTGAGCGGCTGCACCAGCAGGAGCTTGAGCCCTTCGTGGCTCGAATGCTTGCGGGTGGCCACGACCTCGCCGATGACGCGGGCAATCAGCATTCAGCCCCTCTTGACATGCAACTCATCCACGATGGCCACGATCGTAGCGTCGGTGACCACCTCGGCGGGCAGGAAGGCGAAGCTGGCCTCGATCGCCCGGGTCCAGTAGACCAGCTCGCCGGCGCCCGCGCCGGTGCAGTCGGCGCAGACGATGCGCTTGCCCGAATCCTTGAGTTCGGGCGTGACTGGCTGCACAATGAGCAGGCGGTGCCCTTCCAGGCACTGGTTCTTTACCGTGGACCAGACGCGGCCCACCACGCGCCCCAGGAACATGACGGCTACTTCTTCTCGTCCAGGCTAACGCCATCGACGATGCCCACGATGGAGGTGTCCACGGGGCGGTCCTTGCAGCCCTCGGCCATGCGTGCCGAGCTGCCCGAGACCGCCAGCACGGTCTCGCGGTAACCCGCGCTCACCGTATCCACCGCCACCACGTAACCGCTCTCGTCTTTGCCCTCCGGCGAGACGGGCTTGAGCACCAGCAGCTTCTTGCCTTCCAGCCGGGGGTCCTTGCGCGTGGCGACCACCGTGCCCACAACGCGGGCCAGGATCATGAGGAACCTTCCCCCTGCGGCTTACTTGTTGCCGCTCTTGCCGATGGGCAGGGTGTCCTCGAGGCTGCCATGCGGCCGCGGGATCACGTGCACCGCGATGAGTTCGCCCACGCGGCGAGCCGCCGCCGCGCCCGCGTCGGTGGCCGCGCGCACAGCCGCCACGTCGCCGCGCACCAGGGCGGTCACGTAGCCCGAACCGATTTTCTCCCAGCCCACCAGCGTGACCTTGGCCGCCTTCACCATGGCGTCGGCGGCCTCGATCATGGCCACCAGGCCCCGCGTCTCGATCATTCCTAACGCTTCACCCATTCGTCCTCCGGGAACCGCTCCGTCCCCAGCCGGGACTACTGCCCGGCTGGGG
>CALMNP010000087.1 GCA_937868875.1 uncultured Bacillota bacterium
TCTACTGCGCCCAGGAGGATACGGTGCCGGTCGTGCCGCGCTGGAGCGACGGGCGCCTGGTGCCCTCGACGGACCCCACGGCGCCGCGCGCCTGACCCCTCGGACGCATGTCGGTGCCCAGGGCGCAGTGGTGGCCGTGGGCCTCGATGGTGCCGATGGGCAGGATGGCCACCGGCGGGTTGGAACGCAGGACCTCTAAGGTGGATACTCGCTGTTCGACAGCTTCACTCAATCTCCACCGCTTCGGCGATGATCTTCTGGATGTCGGCCAGCAGCTGGGCCAGCCGCAGTTCGGCCTGGAAGTAGTCCCCCACGCCGGGGTGTTGGCTGAGAATCTCACCCAGGCGCTCCGCCGCCTCCATGGTCGTGGGGTCGGGTTCCTTGCCCATGACCTGGGCCGCCTGCAGCTCGAACTGACGACGGCGAAAGTCGTCCAGCATGTCCTTGACCTTGGGGTCCTTCTCCACGCTGCCGCGGAGCTGGTGGAACCGCTGGAACTCCTGGCTGTCCTTCAGGGCGCGTGCCAGGTTGTGGGCGGCGTCATAGGGATTGACAGGCATTCGTACACTCCTCCTCCTGTCTCAAGGGTTCCCGGGGGTCCGGCGCCTTCCTCCTGCACAGGAAAAAACTTAGGCCGCTTGGGCTACGCCCGGCGGCCGGTCCGTTTCTGGCGGTCCCTTATTGGCTTCGACCCGGTAGGGCGGCACTCCTGCCGAAATCACAGGCCGCTCCGAGGAGGGGCCTAGAGGGCGCTCTGGGGTGAGGGGGCGCTCTGGTCCAGGCGAAGGCGCCTGAGCAAGGCCTGGTGCGCCTTGTCCTCCACCAGGTTGGGGAGGGGCGGAAGGTAGATCTCTTGTTCATAGCGGCGCTCCAGCGCCAGTTGAAACAGGTAGTCGACGAACTCCGGGTTCTTGGGAAGCAGCGGGCCCTGCAGGTAGGAGCCGAAGAGGTTCCGGTACACGGCGCCCTCCGTGTCGTCCAGGCCGTTGTTGCCCAGCCCGGTGATCACCCGGCCCAGGGAGCGGGCGCGAGGTCCGAGCCAGGTCCGCCCCCGATGGTTCTCATGGCCCAGGAGGTAGGTGTTCAGGCCCGGCAGGCGCACGGAGGTGGCCAGGGCTCCGGTCAGCCGGTCCTCCCCGGCCTCGGTCCACATGTCAAACAGGCCGAGCCCCTCGATGGTGCGGCGCGGCGCCTGGTGGTAGCGGCCCATGAACTGAAAGGCGGCGCCCAGGGCCAGAACCACCACACCCTCCTCCACCGCCTCGGCCAGAGACGACTGGCGCAACCAGCGCAGGTCACGGGCCAGAAACTGCCGACCCAGATCGCCGCGCCCGGAGATGATCACCAGGTCGTAAACGCGGAAGTCTGGCTCATCGCGGGTGGTGACCTCCGCCAACCGGAGGTCCACGCCCCGCCAGAGGCAGCGCTTGACCAGGGCCACCAGGTTGCTGCGGCCCTGATGAACCCCCGAAGTATCCGGTTCCAGATAGCAGAGACGCAGTTCCATGGCAGTAGTGTTGTTCCTCCTGTCCTAGCTTATGCCGCCCCTGCCGCGGTCAGTCCAGGCACTGCTTATGTCGCCCATGGGCCCTGAGCGGCATATAGTGCATGGGAGCAGGCCAACGCGGTTTAAAGGGGGGAGTGCGGTGCCCAGGAAGACGTCAGACCAGGGTGAGGATGTCGGCGGCGGCGCGCATGGCGAGCCGCGGCTGGCCCGACGCTGGCGCAGCGGCAACCTGGGGAGGCATGTGATGGTGGCAACCGCCGACCTGGACGGCGACGGCCAGATGGAGGTCGTGGCGGCGGCGGGTCGGGAGTACAAGGTCTTTGACTGGCAACAGGGGACGTTTGTGGTCATAGCGGCGGGGCAGGCGCCTCAGGACATCCTGAGCCTGACCGCAGGGTGTCTGCAGAGTGATGACCGCCCCGAGATTCTGATGGGCACCCGCGACCAGATTCTGGTCTACGCCCCGTCCGAATCGGGGCTGACCATGCTCTACCAGTCCCTTCTCTACCCACAGGCATACTTCCGTAAGGTATCCGTCGGCGACGTCAACGGGGACGGCAAGCTGGAGATCATCGGCGCCGCCTCCGGGGCGCAGACCCTGTATTTCTTCGGCCTCTGGACCTTGCAGGACAGGTCCCGCCGGTTGGAGGAGCTGGGGCGCGTCTACCTGGGCGGCCTTGTGGATGTGGAGGGTTCAGGCTCGGAGGGCCAGGTGGTGGCGGGCACGACCGAGGGGTACGTGGACGTGTACGTGCCGACTGCCCTGCTGCCGCGGGAGGGCGAGACACTCTACACGGTGCGGCGAGGCGACAGCCTCTGGCGCATCGCGCGGCGGTTCCGGGTCAGTGTCCAGGCCCTGGTGGAGGCCAACGACCTGCAGCATCCGTACCGCCTGGACCCGGGACAGGCGCTGGTCATTCCGGCGGGTCGGCGTGACACCTCATAGGCCCGGCCCTGACGTGATGGGAGGAGAGACATAGGATGGCCTTTGTGGACCGTGATACTTACGTGGTGGAGCCGGGCGACACCTTGTGGCGTCTGGCGCGGCGCTACGGCGTGCCTTTGAAGACCCTGATCGAGGTCAACCGCCTGGAGAACCCCAACCTGATTCAGCCCGGTCAGGTGCTCACCATTCCGGGAGGCGGCGGCCAGGCCCGCACCCGGTCTCTGTCCTTCGGAGCGCTGGAGTTTGAGCAGGACCAGCCCGTCACCCAGGCCCCCGCCTCGGGCCGCTTCTTCGCTGCCACAACGGAGGCCCAACTGCGCGGCGCCTTGCGCCCCTTCGGCCTCGCCGTTCCCGAGGGCGCGGACTTTCCCACGCAGGTGGTGCTGGGGGCCATTTCCGCCACCATCGACCAGGTGACCCTGCGGCACCGGGTGCTGACGGTGACGGTGAAGCCCCGCCGCAAGGGGCACCACATCGCTGAAATAAAACGCTCCCGGCTGCCCAGGGGGTCGCTGGCCGTGGTCTTCACCACCGCCGACGGACACTTCCTGGACGCCGAGAGCATCAGCCTGGGATGACAGGGTTTCCGGCGGGACCGATCAGCGGGCGAACTTCCGGACCCGTTCGCGGGCTTCGGCCAGCACGCGCTCCTCATCGATGGTGAGGAGCGCCCGCTTTTCCATGACCACCTGGCCGGCCACCAGCACCGTCTCCACGTCGTCGGCGCGGGCCGTGTAGACGACCGTGGAACAGGGGTCGTAGCTGGGCACCAGGTGCGGCCGGTCCAGGCTCACCAGGACCAGGTCGGCCTGGAAGCCGGGGGCCACGCGGCCCACGTGGTCGGCCAGGCCCAGGGCGGCGGCTCCGCCTGTGGTGGCCATGGCCAGCACCGTGCGGGCGGGCAGCGCGGCCGCATCCCGGCCCGCCGCCTTCTGGGCGTAAGCGGCCCAGCGGCCGGCCTCCAGGATGTCCAGGGTGTTGGCGGACGAGGCGCCGTCGGTGCCCAGAGCCACCGTGGCACCCCGGGCCAGCAATTCTGCTACGGGCGCGATGCCCGAGGCCAGCTTCTGGTTGGACTGAGGGTTGTGGACCACCGCCCCGGGCGTGGCCGCCAGGATGTCCACATCCCCTTCCCGCAGGTCGACGGCGTGGGCCACCAGGGTGTGGCCTTCCAGCAGCCCGGTCTTCTTGGCCAGGGCCACCGGCGTCATGCCGTGGGTGGACAGGCACTCCTCCACCTCGCGGGTGGTCTCGCTCAGATGAACGTGAATGCCCACGCCGAGTTCGCCCGCCAGGGAGGCGCAGCGCTCCAGGAAGGCGGGCGAGCAGGTGTAGACGGAGTGGGGCGCCACCATGGTGGTCACCCGCCCGTCGCCGGCCCCTTCGAAGTTCCGGTGCAGGAAGCGGACGTCCTCCAGGTTGCCGGGGGCTCCCCCCTCCACCAGGCCGCGTCCCAGGGAGGCGCGCATGCCGCTGTCCAACACGGCCCGGGCGATGGCGTCCTCGAAGAAGTACATGTCCGCGAAGGCGGTGATGCCCGCCCGAATCATCTCGGCCGCTCCCAGCAGTGTCCCCCAGTAGGCGTCCTCCGCCGTCAGCCTGCCCTCCGCGGGCATGACGTGGTCGAACAGCCAGGTGTGCAGGGGCAGGTCGTCGGCATAGCCGCGCAGGAGGGTCATGGGGACGTGGGTGTGGGCGTTGATGAGGCCCGGCATCAGCAGCCGGCCGCGTCCGTCCAGGGTGCGGTCCGGCTTCCAGCCGGTCGGCAGCGGCTGGCCCTGCTGGAGCACGAAGGCGATGTCCTGCCCCTCCACCCCCACCCGGGCACCGGCCATCTCGCCCAGCACCGGGTCCATCGTCAGGACCAGGGCGCCATCAATCAGCAGGCGCATGTCAGTCCTCCTTCCAACTGGCCAGGTAGGCGGCCTGGTCGTCACTCAGCCGGTCGATCCTGACCCCCAGGGCGCGCAGGCGCAGCTCCGCCACCTGACGGTCGATGGCCGGGGGCACGGATAGGACGCGCCCGCCCAGGCCCTTGCCCTCCGTCGCCAGGTACTGCAGGGTCAGGGCCTGCACCGCAAAGGACAGGTCCATGATCTCCGTGGGGTGGCCGTCGCCCGCGGCCAGGTTGACCAGGCGGCCCTCGCCCAGGAGGTAGAGGCGGCGGCCGTCGGCGAGGCGGAACTCCTCCACGTTCTTGCGCACTGTGCGGGTGCCCGCGGCGATGCGCCGCAGGGCGGCCACGTCCACCTCCACGTCGAAGTGGCCGGCGTTGGCCAGGATGGCGCCGTCCTTCATGACCTGGAAGTGGGGTTCGCCGAAGATCCCCTTGCAGCCGGTGACGGTGATGAAGAAGTCGCCGAGGCGCGCCGCGTCCAGGGTGGGCATGACGCGGAAGCCATCCATCAGGGCCTCGTTGGCGGCGATGGGGTCCACCTCACAGATGATCACGTTGGCGCCCAGACCCTTGGCCCGCATGGCCACGCCCTTGCCGCACCAGCCGTAGCCGCCCACCACCACGGTCTTGCCGGCCACCACCAGGTTGGTGGTGCGCATGATGCCGTCCCAGACGGACTGGCCGGTGCCGTAGCGGTTGTCAAAGAGGGACTTCATGCGGGCGTCGTTGACCGCCACCATGGGGAAGGCCAGCGCGCCGTCGCGCTCCATGTTGCGCAGGCGCATGACCCCGGTGCGGGTCTCCTCGGCCCCGCCGACCACCTCGGGCAGGGCATCGCGCCGGGCGCCGTGGAGGGTGGCGACCAGGTCGCCGCCGTCGTCAATCAGCAGGTTGGGCCGGCGGTCGATGAGCTTGTGGATGAAGCCGAAGTACTCCTCCGGCGTGGCGCCGTGCCAGGCGTAGACGGAGACGCCGTCCTCCGCCAGGGCCGCCGCCACGTCGTCCTGCGTGGACAGGGGGTTGGAGCCGGCGATGGCCACCTCCGCCCCGCCGGCCGCCAGCACCTTCATGAGGTAGGCAGTCTTGGCCTCCAGGTGGAGGCAAACGGCCACCCGCCTCCCGGACAGAGGTTTGTCCCGCTCGAACTCCCGCCGGATCTCGTTCAGCACCGGCATGTGCCGGGCAACCCAATCGATCTTCAGCCGCCCCTCCGGGGCCAGCCCGGGATCGCGCACCACACTGGGGGCCTGAGCCATGGTCTCCTCTCCCTTGCTCTCTTGTCTGAAGCGGGAGCCCTACAGGGACACGGGGCCGCCCGCCGAACCGCAGCCGCAGGATCTGGCCGGCGGCAGCAGTTCGATGGTGCGCATGGCCAGACGGCGCAGGTTCTCGCCGTTCTGGGCCATGATGTCCAGGACTTCCTGATGGGTCAGGGGCGTGGGCGAGATGCCGGCCGCCTGATTGGTTACCATGGCGATGAGTCCGTAGCAGAGGCCCAGCTCATGGGCCAGTACCACCTCGGGGACGTTGGTCATGCCCACCAGGTCGCCGCCCAGTTTGGCGACCATGCGGATCTCGGCCGGGGTCTCGAAGCGGGGACCCTCCATGCAGGCGTAGACGCCGCCGTCGTGAGCGGGGATGCCCAACTCCCGGGCCGCCTGCACCAGGGTCGACCGGACCTGCGGGCAGTAGGGCTGGGTGAAGTCGGTGTGCACCACGCCCTGGTCGCCGCCCTCGAAGAACGTGTAGACGCGGGTCTTGGTAAAGTCCAGGAAGTCATCCGTAATGACGAAGTCCCCGGCCTTCATCTGAGGGTTGACGCTGCCCACCGCCGCCGTGGCAATGATGCGCTCCACGCCCAGCTTGCGCAGGGCCCAGATGTTGGCGCGATAGTTGACCAGGTGCGGCGGAACGGAGTGCTCCACCCCGTGGCGGGCCATGAAGGCGATCTCCTGGCCGTGGTAGGCGCCGACCTTGACGGCGGCCATGCCGTAGGGGGTCAGGACCACGTCCTCCCGCGTGTTCTCCAGGATGCGTGGGTCGTAGACTCCGGTGCCGCCGATGATGGCGATCTTCACGCGCGTTCCTCCTCATAGCCGGTGTTGATGGCGAGGCGGCCGGGTCCGCGAGCCGTCGGCCGTAAGCGGTAAATAAGGAGGCCCCCCGGCCTGCGGGGGACCTCGTAAGTCACGCCTCTAGCGGGCCGGGTAGACCCAGTTGTCGATGTCGCGGCGGTACTCCGCCAGGTCCTCCGGTTTGAACCACAGGGCAATCTCACGCTCCGCCGACTCCGGGCCGTCGGAGCCGTGTACCAGGTTCTGGCCCTTGTCCACGGCGAAGTCGCCGCGGATGGTGCCGGGACCGGCCTGAGCCGGGTCTGTGGCGCCCATGGTGGTGCGGATGATGCCGATGGCCTTCTCGCCTTCCCAGACCATGGCCAGCACGGGACTGGAGGTGATGAACTGAATCAGGCCGGGATAAAAGGGCTTGCCCTTGTGCTCTGCGTAGTGCCGTTCGGCCAGATCCTGGCTCACCCTCACCAGCTTGCACCCGACCAGCTTCAGGCCCCGGCGCTCCAGCCGGTGCATCACTTCACCCGCCAGACCGCGCTGCACGCCGTCCGGCTTAACCATGACAAAGCTGCGTTCCAACGATATCCCCCGTTTCCGTCTCTTGCCTACAAGACTACTGTTTCTCCAAACAGGCCCCGGAATCCCTTCCGGCCGACCCGGAAGCCTGGGCCGGCCAGGTCAGGGCTCGGCCGGGGTCGGGTCCACCGATGCGCCCGTGGGGCCCTCCCTCCCCGCAGGGCCGGTGGGCGGGCCTGCCTGCGGCCGGTGCGTGGACAGGCTGGCGGACCACTCTCTGAGCTCGGGGCGGAAGAGCAGCAGGCCCACTACGCCGGCCAGCATGGCCAGGGCGTTGATGCGAACGGCCGCGGGGGCGCCGAAGAGCTTGCCGGTCGTGCCTACCATCAGGCCGGCCACAGGCTGCATGCCGAAGCCCACCATGAGCCAGGCGCTGATGACCCGGGCCCGCATGTGATTGGGCGCCAGGGTCTGGATCAGGCCGTTGGCCGTGGTCAGCACCAGGGGCACGCTCAGTCCGGTACAAAAGAGGGCCGCCAGCGACAGCGTGAAGGCGTGCGAGAGCGAGAACAGCAGGAAGAACAGGCCGGTCCAGACCACGGCCGTCCCCAGCAGCAGGCCGGTGCGCCTCAGGCGCTGCCCTACCGGCACCACAAACAGGGCGCTGGTCAGGGCGCCGGCGCCGGAGGCGCCCATCAGGAGACCAAGAGCCTCGGGGCCCCGTCCCAGTACCTCCGTGGCGAAGGCCGGCATCAACTGCATGTTGGAGATGCCGAACAGGGTGACCAGGAAGGTGAAGCCCAGCAGGTCCTGGATGCGGGGCTGGCCGGCGATGAAGCGTATGCCCTCGACGAATTCGCTCAGGCCGCTGGCCGAGCCATGCCGTGGAGCCTGTCTGGACTCCACGGCCAGCAGGCTGCCGATGACAGCCAGAAAGCTGACGCCGTTGATCCAGAAGGCGGGCGCCGTGCCCAGGCTGCCCACCACCCAGCC
Organism: uncultured Bacillota bacterium; assembly: GCA_937868875.1. GTDB lineage: Bacteria > Bacillota > Sulfobacillia > JAMDAP01 > JAMDAP01 > JAMDAP01. Next base: position 7,932 of record CALMNP010000087.1, read on the forward strand.
CGCCAGGGACGGGCCGAGCATCCGGCTCAGCTGTACGATCATGGCGTTGATGACTACGGCCTGTCGCACGTGGGACAGGCCGGCCAGGTCGCCGATGAAGGCCTGCTGTGAGGGGAAGTCCAGCGCGCCGACGATGCCCAGGCCGAAGGCCAGGGCGAACACATGCCACAGTTGGACGGTGCGGGTCTGAACCAGCAGGGCCAGGGTGAAGGCCAGCAGCATGGCCAGCGTCTGGGTGGCGACCAGAACGCGGCGGCGGTTCAGCCGGTCCGCCCAGACGCCGGTCCAGGGCGAGAGGATCAGCAGCGGCAGCGAGCCGATCATGGCCACAAGGCCCAGGACCGCCTCCGAACGGCTCAGCTCCCAGACCACCCAGGACTGGGCCGTGATCTGCATCCAGGTTCCCATGAGCGACACGGCCTGTCCGCTCAGGTAAAGGCGCAGGTTGCGTTCCCGCAGGGGGTTGAAGCTGGAGGCGAAGGCCCTGCCGGCACGCTGTGCCTGCTCCGCCGTACGCGCCCCGGCCTGTCGGAGATTGCTCAGGGGAGTCACGTCCTTTCCCTGCCCGCGGGGGAACCGGCCCCGGGGTACCGCGAATCATCATGATGATACCGTCACCGGCGGGTGTCGTCAAAGGTTTCCTACCACCGGACCGCTGGCGGCAGTGGCCGCAGCGCAGGGTATTGACCGGGCACAGTCGAAGAAAGGCTAGAGATGGCTATGTGTGTCGGGCCCTCACAGGGGTGAGGAGTGAGTCACGGTGAAAAAGTCTTGTCGGTCTTCCGCCGCCCGGCGCCGGGCGGTGTTCCTGGTCCTTCTGGCCCTGGCGTCCGTGCTCATCCCATCCCCAGGGTGCTCTGTCCCGGGACGGAAACCGGCGCCCGTGGACCTGACCCTGTCCGCCGCGGCCAGCCTGGGCGACGTGCTGAAACAGGCCCTGCCCGGCTTTGAACAGTCCCACCCCGGCCTGCGGGTGCGCCTCAACCTGGGGTCCTCCGGGGCCCTGGCCAATCAGATCAAGCAGGGGGCGCCCGTGGACGTTTTCGCCTCCGCCGGCGAGCCCCAGATGGACGAACTGGTCAAGGGCGGACAGGTGGACGGCGCCGGTGTCAGGAAGCTGGCCGGCAACCGGTTGGTGCTGGTGGTGCCTGTTCAGGGAAGCGGGAAGGTATCAGGGTGGAACGACCTGCAGGGCGAGGCGGTGCGCCACGTGGCCATGGGCAACCCGGCGCACGTGCCGGCCGGCCAGTATGCCGAGGCCACGCTGAAGGCCCTGGGGCTCTGGGAGGCCCTCCAACCCAGGCTGGTTCTGGGCGAGGACGTCCGCCAGACGCTGCAGTTCGTAGAATCGGGCGAGGCCGAGGCCGGCCTGGTCTACGCCACCGACGCCGCCACCAGTCGGAAGGTCAGGGTGGCGGCCACGGCCCCGGAGGACGCCCACACGCCCATCGTCTACCCTGTGGCCGTCGTCGGGGCCTCGTCCCACCCCCGGGAGGCCCAGGCACTGCTGGACTATCTGCTGGGCCCGGAGACGGCCAAGGCGCTCCGGGCGGCCGGCTTTGAGGTGAGCCGTTGAACCCCCTGACGTCCAGCCTCTGGATATCGGCCAAGGTGTCCGTGCTGGCGGCGGCCTTCAGTCTGGCGGCCGGGCTGCCCCTGGCCTGGGTGCTGGCGCGCCGCCGGTTTCGGGGCAAGCGCCTGCTGGATGTCCTGGTCAACTTGCCCCTGGTGCTGCCGCCCTCCGTGCTGGGTTATTACCTGCTGGTCCTGCTGGGGAGGAATGGCCCGGTGGGCCGGCTCAGCCTGGCCCTGGCCGGGAGCACGCTCATCTTTACGCAGGCAGGGGCGGTGGTGGCCGCGACCGTGGTGGCCCTCCCCCTCTTCGTTCAGGCCGCGCGCAACGCCCTGGAGGACGTGCCCATCGATGTGGTGGAGGCGGCCCGTGCCGACGGTGCGTCGCGCTGGCAGGTGGCCAGGTCCATCGTGCTGCCCCTGGCCTGGCCCGGCATCTGGACCGGCGTTCTCCTGGCCTACGCCCGGGGCCTCGGCGAGTTCGGCGCCACGCTGATGGTGGCCGGCAACATCCCGGGCCGCACCCAGACCATGGCCCTGGCCATCTACAGCGCCGTACAGGCCGGCCAATCGGTCGTCGCCAACGAGCTGGCCCTGCTGCTGACGGCGGTAGGCGGCCTCAGCCTCTGGATCGCCCTGCGGTTCCGCCGCCGGTAGCGCGGCAGCAAGGGCGCTGGGCGGTGGAGGGAGGCTGAGGCTCAGCCAAGACAGCCAACGAGGCGATGGGCAAACAAAATGCCCACCGCCTTTTCCTTACTGGCGATGGGCTACACGGTCCGGATGCGATTCAGACTGAAGGCACACCCTCCTCTGCAGGCCGCCTAGACGGCCGCAACTTCAACCGGATCCTCAATGACGCCGCGCTTCGTCTCCGTAGCGGTAACGCTTGTCGCTCTCATACCCTCGCAGATGTAGTTGCAGGCGTCCCACGGGTCCACGGTGTCGCCGCAGGTGAACACGTCCACCGCCGCGTAGCCGAGCTCCGGCCAGGTGTGAATCGCCAGGTGGGACTCGGAAATCACGACGACGCCGCTGACACCCTGAGGGCTGAACTTGTGAAAGGCTACTTCGCGCACTTCTGCGCCAGCTTTGAGTGCCGCCGTCACCATGATGTGCTCGACCCGTTCGATGTCGTTGAGAATGTTCGGGTCGCATCCGTGGACTTCGGCTAGGACATGACGGCCCAAAGCGTTCATTTCATCGATCAGCCCCCTTACCTATACTCTGTAAACACTAGATCACATTGTAACAAATCCAGGCCTCCAGTCAAGGATTTTCTCGGGCAAAAACGCCATGGTATCGCGTTGAATCGAATTGGCTCGCTCTATTTCGCTCTCACGCTGTTTTGGAGCGTCCCGATGCCTTCAACCTCTACTTCGACAACGTCTTCGACATTCATCGACCCGACTCCGGGCGGCGTGCCCGTCAGGATCAGGTCGCCCGGCTCCAGGGTCATGACCTGAGAGATGTAGCTGACAAGGTAGGGCACAGGGAAGACCATGTCCCCGGTGTTGCCGTCCTGCCGGGTTTCCCCGCTGACGCGGGTCTGGATGCGCAGCCCTTCCCAGTTGAGGCCCGTCACCAGGTAGGGACCGACCGGCAGAAAGGTATCGAAGCCCTTGCCGCGCGTCCACTGGCCGTCGGACTTCTGCAGGTCGCGGGCGGTGACGTCGTTGGCGCAGGTGTAGCCGAAGACGTAATCCAGAGCCTGGTCCGGCGCCGCATCCCGGCAGCGGCGGCCGATGACCACGGCCAATTCGCCCTCGTAGCTGAGGTGCCGGCTCTGGGGCGGATAGACGATGGCACCGCCCGGCTCCAGCAGGGCCGAGGGCGGCTTCAGGAAGAGCAGAGGCTCCCGGGGAACGTCTGAGCCCATCTCGGCCGCGTGTTCGTGGTAATTGCGGCCGACGCAGACCGCCTTGGTGGGCGCCGCCGGGGCGGCGAGGCGGACCGATGCCAGCGGCAGGCGCTCCGGCAGGGCGTTGGCGCCCGGCTCCCAGGGAGCGGCGGTCAGGGGCACGACCTGGTCGCCCTCCAGTTGGGCCCACTCCAGGCCGCGGCCGCGATTCAGGCGCAGGTACTTCATGGGCGGCCCTCCACTTTCTCCTTCATGCCCTTGAGCATGGACTCCGTGTTGTTCTTCACCACCAGTTTCGCCACGGGGTTGAGCATGGCGGCGAACATGGGGATGCCTAGCTCGAAGTCGACGGTGAGGGTCACCCTGGTGCCTCCGTCCACCGGCTCGAAGATCCAGTCGCCCTCAAACTTCTTGAGGTCGCCGGAGACCTGCCTGTAGTGGATGTGCGGCTGGCTGTCGTCAAACAGGTCCTCTTCCTGCCAGCGCATCGGTTTCCCCTGCAGCCTGGCGTGCCAGTCGGTGATGGTCCGGCCGGGGGACCGCTCCACCACCTTGATGGCGACGACGTCTGACATGAACTGCGGATAGGACTCCATATCCTTGGCCAGGGCGTAGACCGCCTGGGGATCGCCCTTGATCACTACGGAGGCTTCCACCTGGGGCATTCCTGTTCTCCTCCTCTGTCCTCAAAGGTCGGGTCAAGGGGCATCGCCGCGGGCGACGGACCGGGTGCAGCCTGCTGGGCCCGTTGCAGCCTGCTGGGCTCGCTCAGGCCAGCTCGGCGCCCAGCTCATGGGCCCGGGCCACGCCCGCGGCCACGGCGTCCAGCACGTGGTCGATCTGGGCCTCCGTGATGACCGCCGGGGGCGAGATGCGGATGACCCTCGGGTTGTTCAGCGAGTGGATGACAATGACCTTGCGGTCGATCAGTTCGGAGATCATCAGGCCGGACGCGCCCTCGTTGACCAGCTCGATGCCGATCAGGAGGCCCTTGCCGCGGACCTGGCGGATGACGTCCGGGTAGTCCCTGGCCAGGGACCGCAGGGTGGTGAGGATGCGCTCTCCCTTGCGGGTCGCCTGCTCCAGCAGCCCCTCCTCCTCGATGGCGCGAAGGGCGGCGATGCCGGCGGAGCAGGCCAACTGGTTGGCGCCGAAGGTCGAGGAGTGGATGTACGGGTTCTCGTCGAAGACGCTGAAGATCTCAGGCGTGGACATGAAGGCGCCGATGGGCATGACGCCGCCGCCCAGGGCCTTGGCCATGGTCAGGATGTCCGGGACGATGCCCCAGTGCTCGAAGGCCCAGAGCTTGCCGGTGCGGCCCATGCCGGTCTGCACCTCGTCCAGGATGAGCAGGACGCCCTTCTCGTCGCAGATCCGGCGCACCCGCGGCAGGTAGTCGTCCGGGGGAACGATGACGCCGTTCTCGCCCTGGATGGGCTCCAGGATGACGGCGGCGGTGTCCTCGTCGATGGCCCGGGCGATGGCGTCGGCGTCGCCGTAGGGCACGTGGGTGAAGCCGGGCACCAACGGGTAGAAGGGCTTTCTGTACAGCTCGCGGCCGCTGGCCGAGAGGGCGCCGAAGGTCTTGCCGTGGAAGGCGCCTTCGGTGCTGATGAAGCCGGGCTTCTTCTTGTAGGCGCGGGCCAGCTTCAGGGCTCCCTCCACCGCCTCGGCGCCGCTGTTGCAGAAGAAGGTGTACTGCAGGTCCCCCGGGGTCCGTTCGGCCAGCATGCGGCCCAGGTCAGCCACCGGCTTGTGGGGCAGGGTGCGGCCGGAGAGGGCCATGCGGTCCAACTGCTCCTTCACCGCCTCCACCACCCGGGGGTGGTTGTGGCCGTGGAAGAACACGCCGTAGGAGCCACAGTCAATGAACTCCTGGCCCTGAATGTCGGTGATGGTGGCGCCGCGCGCCGTCCACTCCAGGGTGGTGAAGCCCATGAAGCGGTAGAGGCGGGCCATGCTCTCGTTGACGTAGTTGCCGTAGTCGCCCAGGGCCTGCTCGATCATCTGCTCCGCCTCGGCGGGGGGCGGAAAGCCTGGAGCCTTGCCTTCCAGAATGGCCAATGGGGTCACCTTCCAGTCTCGGAAGAATGGTGGGAAAGCAAACGCCTGTGCCTAGGTGTGCACAGGATTGTACACAACCATTCGCCAGGGCGGAAAGAAGTTCCTGCCGGAGGGCAAACCCCGTGGTGTCTGAGGACCCTGATCTGTCGGACAGGACGAAGAAGCCGTCCTCGATGGCAAGCAACCGGTCGATAAAGGAAAAAGCCCTCCGCTGCAGCGGAGGGCTTTCCATTCAAAAAATGGTCGGA
>CALMNP010000088.1 GCA_937868875.1 uncultured Bacillota bacterium
CGATTCACGGGCCGCACCTCCTCACGCTTCGTACCGGCCGACAGCATAGATCACGCCGTCGGCCACGGAGATGCGAATGCCGCCCAGGGGCCGGCGGGGCGGTCCGGCCAGAGGCTTACCGGACGTGGGGTCAAAGTGGCCCTCGTGGCAGGGGCAGCGCAGCAGGTTGTCCCTGGCATCCCAGTACACCGGGCACTCCAGGTGGGTGCAGCGGTTGTCGTAGGCGCGGAACTCTCCGCTCTCCAGACGGACCAGGATGGCCGGATCATCGGGCGTGGGGTAGGAGAAGGTCACGGCCTTGCCCACGGGCACGTCTTCGACGCGGGCGATCGGCGCCCGCCCGGGGGACGCCTCGCCGCGGTCCTCGCTGAGCCCAAGCAGCTTCCCCGCCACGGGGGTGGCCGCCGCCAGCAGGGCGACGGTGAGACCGGTCAGCATGCCCACGAAGCCGCGGCGGTTGACCTCCTTCTCGTCCAGCTGATGAATGAGGTCCGGGAGTTTGGCGGCCGGGGTCCCCATGCGGTCATCAGTCGCTGGCATCCTGCAACACTCCTTCCCACGAGAAGTCGGCGGCGCCCCATCCGCCCAGGCCGGCGGTGGTGATCACCTTAGCCTTGAAGTTGAAGTCCCTGGGCACTCGCCCGCCGCTGCGCCGCGCCACCCGTTCCCGGGCCACCTCCTCGTCAACCCAGGAGAGGGTTTCGGCTGGGCAGACGCTGGCGCACATGGGGGGGCTGCCGGCGCTGGTGCGTTCGTAGCAGAGGTCGCACTTCATCATCAGGTTCTGGCTCTCGTCGAACCGGGGGATGCCGTAGGGGCAGGCCAGGGTGCAGTTCTTGCAGCCCAGGCATTTCTCGCGGGCGGCGGCGAGGACCACACCCTCCGGGGTCACCTTGATCGCCTCGGCCGGGCAGGAGCGGGCGCAGGCGGGGTTCTCGCAATGCAGGCAGAGCATGGGAGCGGTCTGCGTGGTGATGCCCGGGGCCAGCTGCACAACGTAGTTGCGCTCGCGACCCTCATGGCCGCCGCACTCGCGGCAGGCGGCCAGGCAGGAGCGGCAGCCGATGCAGCGTTCGTAGTCGATGAACAGCACCTTGCCCACGACATCCCCTCCTTACGAAACCGGCTCGATGGCCACGGCGCAGGTCTTGAATTCCGGCATACGGGAGACGGGGTCGAGGGCCGGATTGGTCAACTGGTTGGCGGACAGCCTGTCGCCCCAGTGGTAGGGGACGAACACCGTGTCCGGGCGGATGGTGGCCGTGACCTTGACGGTCAGCGCCATGTCGCCGCGCCGGGTGCGCAGGCGGGCCTTGCCGCCGTGCACCAGCCCCAGGCGGGCCGCCAGGTCCGGGTGAACCTCGACGAAGGGCTCGGGAGCCTGCTGCATCAGGAAGGGCAGGCGGCGCGTCTGCGTCCCCGAGAGGTAGTGGAACACAAGGCGGCCGGTGGTGAGGTAGTAGGGGTACTCGGCGTCCGGCACCTCGCCGGCTGGCCGGTACGGCACGGCGTGGATCATGGCCCTGCCGTCCGGGTGGGCGAACCGCTGGGTGAACATGCGCGCGTTGTCCGCGCCCGGGTCGTCCTCCGGCGCCGGCCAGAAGACCCCGTTCTCACGCTCGATGCGCTCGTAGGTGATGCCGGAGTAATCGGCGGGGCCCCCCTTGGAGGCCAGGCGCAACTCCTCAAAGATGTCCTGTGGTGAGTCATAGTCGAAGTACTGGCCGCGTCCCAGGCGCCGGGAGATCTCGCGCATGATCCACCAGTCGGGCTTGGCCTCGCCCACGGGCTCCTGGGCCTTGCGGCTGCGGATGACGCGTCCCTCGGCGTTGGTGGTGGTGCCGTCGTCCTCGGCCCAGACCGCGGCGGGCAGGACCACGTCCGCCAGCGCCGCCGACTCCGACAGGAAGAAGTCGGCCACCACCAGGAAGTCCAGGTTCTCCAGGAATTGCCGCACGCTGTTGTTGTCCGGCGCCGAGACCAGGGGGTTGCTGCAGTAGAGGTAGAGGGCTCGAACCTCGGAGCGCCCCATGGCCTGCAGCAGCTCGTAGGCCGAGCAGCCGGCGCCGGGCAGCTCCGACTCGTCGATGCCCCAGACCTTGCAGATGTACGCCCGGGCCTCGGGGTCGCTGATCTTGCGGTAGCCCGGAAGCTGGTCGGCCTTCTGGCCGTGCTCCCGGCCGCCCTGGCCGTTGCCCTGACCGGTGAGGGTGCCGCCGCCGCAGCCGGGTTTGCCGATCTTGCCCGTCACCAGCATCAGGTTGATGTAGGACAGGACGTTGTCCACGCCCTTGGACTGCTGCTCTGCGCCGCGAGCGTACATGACCATGCCGGTCTTCGCCTCGCCGTAGATGTGCGCCGCCTTCTCGATCAGTTCGGCCTTCACGCCGGTGATGCGCGCCACCTGGTCGGGGGCGTAGTCTCGCATGACCAGTTCCTTCATCGCCTCGAAGCCCCGGGTGCGGCTGTCGATGAAGGCCTGGTCGATGAGATTGTCGCGAATGAGCACGTGGAGCAGGCCATTGACCAGGGCCGAGTCCGTGCCCGGGCGCAGCGCCAGATGGACGTCGGCCAGCCGGGCGGTGGGGGTGCGGCGCGGGTCGATGACCACCAGCCTGGCGCCGTTGTCCCGCGCCCGCCAGATATAGCCGATGGCGGTGGGGTGGCACTCGGCCGTGTTGGAGCCGCCCAGGATGATGACCTCCGCCAGCTCCACGTCGTTCCAGGGGTTGAACAGCCCCCGGTCGATGCCCACGGCCTTGTTGGCGCCGGCCGCGGCGGAGGACATGCAGAAGCGGCCGTTGTAGTCGATGTTGCGGGTACCCAGGGCCACCCGGGCAAACTTACCGGCCACGTAGCACTTCTCGTTGGTCATGGAGACGCCGCCGTAAAGGCCGATGGTGTCCTTCCCGTATCGGCCCTGCAGCTCGCGGAAGCGGCCGGCCACCAGGTCCAGGGCCTCGTCCCAGGAGGCCGGCTGCAGCTCGCCGTTCTTGCGGATGAGCGGCCGGGTCAGCCTCTCCGGGTGGTTGATCTGCTCGAAGGCCACCACGCCCTTGGGGCACATGCGGCCGCCGTTGACCGGGAAGTCGTAGCGAGGCTCCACCCCGACCACCTTGCCGGTGGCGCGGTCCAGGCGCATGTACATGGCGCACTGCATGCCGCAGAAGGGGCAGTGGGTCGGCACCAGTTCCTCGCCGGGCCGCATGAGGTTGCGGGCCGGGGCATTGGCTGCGGTCGTCATCATCTCACCTCCTGGCTCACAGCGGAGCCCACAAACAGGCGGGCCTGCTGCACCCGTTTGCAGTCAGGACAGAGGTCAAGCAGGGATGCGGCCTGGCTCCGATCCAGGTAGGGCTGGCGCACGTCCAGGTCCCCCAGCACCCTCGTCAGGTCGCCAATCTGCGCGGCCGGCGCATAGGCTCTGCCGCAGCCGGGGCATATCTGAGGAGACAGCCGGCCCTGCTCATGGTAGGTTTGCACCGCCGCCGCCAGAGGGCGGAAGAGCAGGTGAAAGAGCTTGGACCAGGGGAGGTAGGCCAGGGTGACCACCACCAGCGCCTGGTGCAGCACGGTGATGTAGGAATAGCCGGCGCCGTCCAGCCAGGCGGAGTCCACGGTCAGCATCAGGCCGCTGACGGCGACGCCCAGCAGCAGGTGCAGGGGCAGCAGGTCCCACTCGCTCCGCTGCTCCGGCTGGTTCTGGGGCTGGGTCAAGCGCCTCCAGTAGTAGAGGCCCAGGCCCAGCACCAGCATGGCGGCGGTGAAGTCAAGGGCGTGGAACAGCATCCACCCCTCCAGGCTGCGGATAACAAAGCGGTGGGTGGCCTGGCCGAAAACCATGATGTCGTAAGAGCTGCCGTCCACGAGGCGGAAGTGGACCCAGCCGAAGACCAGAGGGAAGGTAACCAGGCCGGACAGCAGGCAGCCCCAGCTGATGGCCATGTGGCCGAGCCACCGGCTGGGCTGGCGGCGCCAGATAAAGGCCTGACCCAGCAGGTTGGCGCCCACGGCGCGCGCGCCCGGGCCCCAGCGGCTCCGGCCCCGGGGCGCCTTCGAGCCTGCCCCGGGCGTGGCACCGGCGCTGCGTTTGCGGGTCAGCGCCCCGCGGAGGAACATGCGGGTGGCGGGCTTGATGAGGAAAACGGCAAGCCGGTAGGTCGAGCCCCAGACAAAGACCAGGGTGCCTGCCAGGTAGCCGAGGTTGCTGGGGTCCAGGTCCTTGAAGCCGCGCGATCCCAGGTAAATCGCGGCCATCAGGGCGGCAACGCTGCCACCGGCCCAGGCCGCGGCCCGACGTACCGAGAAGTCGTGATTCGTCATCGCGTCCATCCTCCGGCTTCAACGTTCTCTAACTACATTGTAGTAATATGGAGGATGGTGTCGAACCAGGCAAAACCCCAAACCGTTCGGGACAAATGTCCTGTTTTATGATGGCTGTGGTACGATCAAGCAAGAAAGCCGGCCCCAACGGGGCCGGCTCGAGATCGGCGAGGAGGGTGAACCGATTGGCGCGCGTGCTCATCGTGGATGATCACGAGGTGGTGCGCATGGGGCTCGCCACCCTGCTGGGGCGGCAGCCGGGGCTGGAAGTCATCGGCGAGGCGGGGACGGCGGCGGAGGCGGTGGAGCTGGCCGGCCGGCTTCATCCCGATGTGGTCGTCATGGACATGCGGCTCCCGGACGGCAGCGGCATCGAAGCCTGCCGCGACATCGTATCGCAACGGCCGGAGACGCGGGTGGTGATGCTGACCTCCTACGCCGACGAGCAGGCGGTGATGGCCGCTTTGATGGCGGGAGCCAGCGGGTACCTGCTCAAACAGGTGGGCGGTCGCGACCTGGCCCAGGCCGTCGTGAGCGTTGCTGACGGCGCCTCCCTGCTGGACCCGCTCATGGCCAAACAGGTGATCAGCCGCATCAAGGAGCTGGCGGCAGCACAGTCCGAGGGGGCGCTGACCGACCACGAGCGGGCCATCCTGGACCTGGTGGGGGAGGGCCGAACCAACCGCGAAATCGCCCAGGCCCTGTTCCTGAGCGAGAAGACGGTGCGCAACTACATGACCTCGCTCCTCCACAAACTGAAGCTGTCCAATCGGGCACAGGCGGCCGCCTACTCCACCCGGCGCAAGATGCTGGGCGTGGACTAGGTCGCAGGCCGGTCAGGAAACCTGGCCGGCCGGCAGCCGGACGGTGACCACGGTGCCCTGGCCGGGCCGGGACTGCACCGTCAGGTGGCCGCCCAGAGCGGCGGCCCGCTCCTCCATGATCTGCAGGCCGAAGTGCCGCTCGCCGGGCGCACCGGGCTCAAAGCCGCGGCCGTTGTCGGTGATGGTGACCGTAATTCCGCCCTCGGCCGGCTCCACCGCCACCTCCACGGCGGAGGCGTTGGCGTGCTTGCGCACGTTGGCGAGGGCCTCCTGGATGATGCGCAGCAGTTGCACGCTGGCCTCGCGGCCCAGTCTGAGGGAGCCGGGCCCAGGGCCGACCAGTGAGGCGTGGATGCCCGAGTCGTACGTGAAGTAGCGCAGGTAGTCGCTGACGGCCGCCTCCAGGTTGGCGCCCCGCGGCTCGTCGGCCCCCGAGCCGCCCCGCAGCTCGGCGATGAGCCGGCGGGTGCCGGCGATGGACTCGTCCAGGATGCGCTGGGCTCCGGCGATGGCCCGCCGGTTTTCGGGGGAGTCCGCCCGCCCCTCGGCCAGGTCCGATTCCAGATTGGTCAGTAGAAGCTGCAGGCTGAACAGGTTCTGGGTGAGGCCGTCGTGGATCTCGGCGGCCACCCGCTGCCGCTCCGCCTCCTGGGCGGCGCGCTGGACCTGCTGATAGAGCCTCTGGTTCTCCAGGCCGAGGGAGAGGGCCTGTCCCACGGTGGTAAGGAGTTGGAGGTCCTCGTCGCCGAAGTGGTGGGGGCGGCGGTTGGCGACGATGAGCACGCCCAGGGTGCCGCCGTGAGCCCGCAGAGGGACCCCCAGGGCGGAGCGCAAGCGCTCCAATGACATGAGCGGGTGGGTTTGCGCCGGCCCCTCCACGTCCTCGGGGAAGTTCCCCGTGCGCATGGGCTGACCCGTGGCGGCGGTGCGCCAGACGATGCCGTTGCTCGGAGGCAGGCGCAGGGTCCGAACCTCGTCGCTGAGGTTGCCGCTCCAGGCCTTCATGTACAGCTCGGGCTGCTCCTGGTTCATCAGCATCAGCACCGCCAGGTCGGTGCGGAGCAACTGCCGGATCTCCTCTGTCAGGCGCTGCAGGTTGCGGTCCAGGTCCAGCACGGAGACCACGTCCTGGCCGATGTGAAAGAGCAGGTCGGCCTGCCGCTTCTGCCGCGCTGTGGTATCCAGCAGACGCCGCTGCAGGGCCTTCAGCTCCTGCTCCATGGCCACCCGTTCGGAGATGTCCCGTACGACAAGGATCAGCCGCCGCGGCTCGCCCGCCAGGGATGGAATAACGGCGTGGCTGGCGCTGACGTCCAGGGAGGCCCCCAACTTGCTGCGGAACTTGAGCTCCGACCAGGGGCGGTTCTCCATCTGGCTGAGGGCCAGGTGCCCGGCGCACTCCTCCGGCGTCATGGGCCGGCCGTCCTGTGTGGTGCAGCCGCACGCGGCCGAGCAGTGGACGCCCGCCACCTCGTCCAGGCGCCAGCCCGTCAGCCGCTCCGCCGCCTGGTTCAGGAAAAGGACGCGCATGTCCTCGTCCAGCAGGACGATGCCGTCGGCGGCATAGTGCACGATGGCCCGCAGGGTGTCTGCATCGACAAGATACGGGTTGGTCATGGCGTTCCCTCCGTCAAGGCCGCCGGATCAAGGCCGGCCGGCTTCATCTCATGACACGACCATTATAAACGAATAGTGCAAGAGCCGTTGGACGCGCTCCCTCAGCGGGCACGCTCCAACGGCTCCTTGTTCGTGCTTTCCGGGGCCCGGTCAGTCGCTCGCCGGCAGACGCAGGCTGCCGACGGTGCGCCACTGAAAGCCGTCCCAGACCAGGGCGGAGAGGCGCTGGCCGCCGCGCTCCTCCTGCAGGTAGAAGCGGACGCCTCGGCGCTCGGCCTGGACGGGGAAGACGTTGGGATCGTGGTTGGTCAACTCCGACCAGCAGGCCCGGGCCAGCCGCCGGGCGGAGTCAGCCGAGAGGCGAGGCCGATCGCCTCTCCCGCCGGCGCTGCCGCGGACAGCCTCAGTCATCCAGGTCACGGGCTCCACCGGGGTGGTACCCGGCGAGGCCGCGCCCCGCGCCGCATCCTTGGGTGAGACCGCGCCCGGCGGCACGGCCGCCCCGGGCGGCGAAGCGTTCAGCCACATGGCTACATGAAAGCGGCCAGCAGCTCGGCGCGGTCCTTAACCGGCTGGCTGAGGTCCTGCCTCACCAGGGCTTCGGCTGCGTAGCCCGGCAGTTCAGACTGGTAGTCGCGCCGCTCCTCCCGGAAGATGACGCCGCGCAGCAGGCCGTTGTGCTCGTAGACGTAGCGGAAGGCGGCAGTGCGGTCGGTCGCGTCGTACCCCTGCTCCTGGTCCAGGTTGACCAGGTTCTGCCGCCACCACTCGTAGGTCTCCTCGTGGTTGAAGGTGACGCAGGGGCTGTAGACGTTGATCAGCGAGAAGCCCTTGTGCTGGACGGCCTGCTTCATGATCTCAGCCAGCTGCTTCGGGTCGCCGGAGAAGCCCTGGGCCACAAAGCCGGCGCCGCCGGCCAGAGCCAGCTCCAGCGGGCGAATGGGGTACTCGGCCGCTCCGTAGGGGGTCGTCTTGGTGACGAAGCCCTTCTTGGAGGTGGGCGAGGTCTGGCCGGTGGTCAGGCCGTAGATGTGGTTGTCCATGACCACGTAGGTGATGTCCACGTTGCGCCGGACGGCGTGCAGGAAGTGGCCGATGCCGATGCCATAGCCGTCGCCGTCGCCGCCGGCGGCAATGACGGTCAGGTCGCGGTTGGCGATCTTGATGGCCTGGGCCACCGGCAGGGACCGGCCGTGCAGTGAGTTGAAGCCGTTAGCGCCCAGGTAGTAGTTGAACTTGCCCGAGCAGCCGATGCCCGTCACCGCCACGACCTGATGGGGGGGCAGTTCCAGCGCCGCCAGGGCCTTCTGCATGGCCGCCACCACGGCGAAGTCGCCGCAGCCCGGGCACCAGGTGGAGCTCTGCGCGTGCTCCTTGTATTCCGTTACGAGATTGACTGCCATGTTACGCGACCTCCTTGACCATGGCGACGACTTCGGAGACGTAGAAGGGGTCGCCGTCGAACTTCAGGCTTGCCTGGACCTTGTCGTAGTGTCCGACCTTCTGCTTGATCAGCTCAAGCAGCTGGCCCTCGTAGTTGTTCTCGAACACCAGCACCTTGCCGGCCGCCTCGATCTCCTTGCGGATCGCGGCAGCGGGGAGCGGGTACAGGGCGCCGACCTGCAGGTGAGCCACCTTGAGGCCGCCGGCCGTGAGCTGCTCCCGAGCCTCCTCCAATTGGCCCTCGGTGGAACCCCAGCCGACGAGAAGCAGGTCCGGGTTCTGCGGACCGGTGCGGCGCAGGGCCCACTCGTCCATGTTCAGGCTGCGCATCTTATTGAAGCGCTTGCGGGTCTGCTTCACCCGCATCCCGCGCTCCTCCATCTCGTTGCCTTCCTCGTCATGCTCGTAGGAGAGGACCATGTGGACCGCATCCTCAAGGCCGGGCAGGGCCCGGGCGGAGATGCCGTCCTCGGTCAGCTCGTAACGCTTGTAATGGCCCAGGCGCGCCACGACAGCATCCACCTCGTCCTTGGTGGTCAGCAGCTTGCCGCGGTCGATGGCGATCCGCTCAAAGTCAATGTCCTCCAGGTCGACGGTCTGCTTGGAGAGGCCCAGCACCAGGTCGACCAGCACGATGACCGGCACCTGGTACTTGTCGGCCAGGTTAAAGGCCCGCTGCATGTCGTAGAACGCGTCCTCAACGGTGGAGGGAGCCAGCACGATGCGCTGGATCTCGCCGTGGGCGCTGTAGATGGCGTGGAAGGCGTCCGCCTGCTCGGTCTTGGTGGGCATGCCCGTGGAGGGGCCGGCCCGCATGACGTCGACGATGACCAGCGGGGTTTCGGACGCGCCGGAGAGGCCCAGCGACTCGGACATCAGCGAGAGGCCCGGGCCGGAGGTGGAGGTCATGGCCCTCACGCCGGCGTAGTTGGCGCCGATGGCCATCTGGCAGGCGGCGATTTCGTCCTCGGCCTGCAGCACCACGCCGCCGTACTTGGGCAGCAGCTTCAGAACGGAGTAGAGGATCTCCGTGGCCGGCGTGATGGGGTAGGCGGCCACGACGCGGCAGCCGGCAACCACCGCGCCCAGGGCGACGGCGTCGTTGCCGTGCATGAACAGACGCTTCTTGCCCTTCGAGGCCTCGGGAAGCCCGGGCAGGGGCTTGCGCCAGTCGGTGTGCTCCAGGGCGTAATTGTAGCCGGCGGCCAGAACCTTGCGATTGGTCTCAACCACCGCGTCGCCCTTCTTGCCGAAGCGTTCCTCCAGGTAGCCCTCGAAGGCGTCCTGCGGCAGCCCCACCAGGGCGGCGGAGGCGCCGATGGCCACCATGTTCTTCATGATCACCATGCCCAGGTCCCGGGCCATCTGGGTCAGCGGAATCGGGATGAGAGTGATGTTACGCCCTTCGGGGATGCGGCCTTCAAACGAGGTGGAGTCATAGATGATGGCCGAACCGGGGCTCATCTCCGGCAGGCTGAAGTCGATGGAGCCCTGGTCGAAGGCCACCAGCAGGTCCAGGCCGTCGCCGCGGTGGCGGCGCTGCACGGGCGAGATGCGCACCTTATAATTGGTGTGGCCGCCCTTGATCAGGGACATGAAGTGACGGTAGGTGTAAACGTAGTACCCCATCCGGTGAAGCGTCAGAGCAAAGATCTCACCGGTGGAGTCAATGCCCTCTCCCTGCGCTCCGCCTACCTTCCAGTTGAAATCGGCGTTTGTCAAAGGTATCCCTCCCAGGCTAATGCGCCGTTCGTCGGCGCTTTTCTACCACTTACCGGCGCGTGTTGCACCAGGTATTAAACTAGATGTTATTATAAAATCTTTCTTAGGGAAATGCACGAGGTTTTTCTAGAGTTTTTCCGGCAGTGGGTTCCGTACGGCTCATCAAGGCCCAGAAGGCAGGAATGGCTTTCATTTCCGCCGAATGTCTAGGGAATTTCCGCTGGCTGTTCATGAGAAAAGAGGTGGGCTGTGAACCGAACCCGAGCCTCCTGGTTGGCGGATGGGGCCCTGTTTGCGGTGGCCCTGTCCTGGGGCATCAATTTCGTCATCATCAAGTGGACGCTGGACCAGATGGCGCCCTTCCAGTACCTGGCCATCCGCTTCGGCCTCTCCGCGCTGGTGATGTTGGTTCTGTTCGGTCGGCGGCTCAAGGCCCTGTCCCGGCGCGAGTGGCGGAACGGCCTGGTCATTGGCCTTTTTCTTTTTAGCGCCTTCGCTTTTCAGACCGTCGGGCTTCGCTTCACCACTCCCGGCAAGTCCGGCTTCATCACCGGCCTCAATGTCGTCATGGTGCCCTTGCTGCAATGGGCCGCGACGCGGCGGTTCCCCGGATACAATGCTCTCTTCGGCGCGGCCCTGGCCACCCTTGGCCTGGCCCTCCTGTCGGTGAACCCTTCTCTCCGGCTGGACCTGGGCGACCTGCTCACGCTCGCGTGCGCCCTGCTTTACGCGGCGCATATCCTGTCGATCAGCCGCCTGGGCAGGGGGACAGACCCTGCCGCCCTGGCGGTGATCCAGATCGGGGTGGCGGCGGTGGGCAACGTCGCCATGGCGGTGTGGTTGGAGCCCTTCCGTCCGGTGGTGAGCCCCTTCTCGGCAGGCTCCATTCTCTACGGCGCCCTGATCGGCACGGTGCTGGCGTTCACGGTGCAGACGGCGTCGCAGCGCCTGACGCCGCCCTCCCACACGGCCGTCATCCTCAGCGCCGAGGCCCTCTTTGCGGGTGTGTTCTCCGTGCTCCTCTGGGGCGAGGCCCTGACTCTGCGCTCGGCGCTCGGGGCCGTCCTGATCCTGTCGGGCATCCTGGCGGCGGAGGCGCGGAAGAGCGACGCCGCTGACATGCCGCCGGTCGAGATGCCGGCCTGAAAGGGAGCCGGCACTTGTGAAACTGGGTGCAAAGCCTGCTGCGGTTGGCTTTGCACCCGTTTTTTCGGTCCTCGCCGCCCCGTCAGATGCAGATCGGGGTCCGTGAGATGCGGATTTATCGCCATGAATTGCAAGTTGGGTCTAGGCAAAATGACCTCCCTAAGCGATAATGTTGAGAGGAAACAGGGAATTAAACAAGTGTTTACTTTCCTAACCTCGCTATTTCCTATCATAACGCCTTGTTGCAGGCCCGAGAGCCAGGTGCCGGAGGACGCCCCGCGCCCGCCTGACCCGGTGTGTTGCAAGGCCTAGGAGGAGGGCTGAGCATGTCCAAAGGAATGCTCCCCACGGTCACTGACGAATACGGCTTTTACGAGATGCGCTTCGAATCCATCGGTGGTCTGGGAGCGCACCTGGCCGGCCAGATTCTCGCCGAAGCTGGTGTACTGGGTCAGGGGCTGAATGGTGCCCACTTCTCGTCCTACGGGTCGGAGAAGAAGGGCTCCCCGGTCAAGTCTTTCGTTCGGCTCTGCGCGCCGGACCGCGAAGTGCGGTCGGCGGCGCCGATCACCCGCCCGCATCTGGTGGCGGTGTTTCACGAGGCTCTCATCAGGACCGAGAAGGTCACCGCCGGGCTGCGCCCTGACGGCATCATCCTGGTCAACACCACCAAGTCTCCGGAAGAGATGAAGGCCAAGCTCCAGTTGGAGTCAGGCACCATCGCCGTGATCGACGCCCTGAAGATCGCGGTGGAGGAGAAGACCCGCGTCAACACCGCCATGCTGGGCGCTGTGGCCCGCATCGCCGATTTCATCGATCCGGACATTGTGCGCGACGCCATCAAGCGGACCTTCGAGCGCAAGTACCCGCAACTGGTGGCCGCCAACCTACGGACCTTCGACCGTGGCTACGAAGAGCTGAAGATGGTGGAGTTCAAAGCCGCCCCCGGCGTGCAGCCCAAGCCCTTCGCCAAGCCCGGCCCGCTGTATGGCTACCTGGACGCGCCCATCGGCGGCGTCGTCATCAACCCCGGCAACTCCGCTCTGAAGGACCTCTCGTCCTCGCGGCAGGGCTTCCTGCCCGAGTTCATTCGGGAGAAGTGCACGGACTGCGCCCAGTGCGACCTGGTCTGCCCTGACTTCTGCTTCAGTTGGGCAGAGGGCCAGGACAAGCGCGGCCGGCCGGCCATGGTGCTCCAGGGCATTGACTATCAGTACTGCAAGGGCTGCCTCAAGTGCGTGGAGGCCTGCCCGTTCAACGCCCTGGTGGCAGCGCGCGAGACGGAGGACTACGCTGAGTCCCACCGCGCCCCGCGCCACCTGGTTGTTCACGCTTAAGCCCTACCGAGGAGAGGTGAGATCATCATGGCCGTGGTTCGTAAGGAAGAATCCGCCCTGCTGAACGGGAAGGTAACCCAGAAGCAGGACTTCAAGACTGGCAACGAGATGGCCGCACTGGCCATTGCCCAATACAACCCGCACATCATGGGGTACTACCCCATCACCCCGTCCACGGAGATCGCTGAGTTCCTGGACGAGATGAAGGCCGAAGGCGAGCACACCATCACCATGATTCCCGCCGACGGCGAGCACGGGGCCGCGGGTATCTGCTTCGGCGCCTCCACCGGCGCCGGTCGCGTGGTCAACGCCACGTCCGCCAACGGCCTGCTCTACGCTCTGGAGCAGCTTCCCGTTCAGTCCGGCACCCGCCTGCCGATGGTCCTGAACCTGGTCTGCCGTGCCGTGTCCGGCCCGCTGGACATCCGCGGCGACCACAGCGACCTGTATTTCGCCATTCACACCGGCTGGCCCATCATCATGGCCCGCAACCCGCAGATGGTCTATGACTTCAACCTTCTGGCCCCGCGGCTGGCGGAGCACCCCGATGTCCGCCTGCCCGTCATCGTCGCCTACGATGGCTTCTTCACCAGCCATCAGAAGCGGCGGGTTTCCTATTTCGAGGATAAGCAGGCCGTTCAGGACTTTGTCGGCCCCTACCTCGAAACCGTCACGACGCTGGATCCGCGCCACCCGGTTACGGTCGGGCCCTACATGAACGACCCGGACCTTATCAACAACAAATATCAGCTGCACATGGCCATGGAGGCCGCTGGTCGGGTGGCGCGCTCCCTCTTTGCCGAGTACTCCAAGCTCTCGGGCCGCAGCTATGACCTGGTCGACGCGTACCGCACCGAGGACGCCGATGCCGTCGTCTTCCTGCTCGGCTCCGCCGCCGACACCGCCAAGGACGTTGTCGACAAGATGCGTGAACAGGGCAAGAAGGTCGGACTGCTGGCGCTCAACGTCATCCGGCCGTTCCCGGTGGAGGAGATTCGCCAGGCCCTCAAGGGCGTGAAGGCCCTGCTGGTGGGCGAGCGCGCCGACTCCGTAGGCTCGGCGGGCGGCGTGCTGAGCAACGAGATCAAGTCCGCCCTCATGGATGCCGGCATGACCACCAGGGTGCTCACCCGCATCTACGGCCTGGGCGGCAAGGACTTCTACCCTGAGGATGCCGAGGCGTTCCTCCAGCTGGCTCTGGATACTGCCAAGGCCGGCAAGGTCGAGGTGCCCTTCGACTACTACGGCACCACCGCCACCACCGGCA
>CALMNP010000089.1 GCA_937868875.1 uncultured Bacillota bacterium
CCGCCGATGATGGCGATCTTCTTGGCCGCCATACGGCCTCCTTCCCGACCCGTGGCAGCCCCGGCCTGGCATCGCCAGACAGCAGGGGCCGCCCTCAGGGCCGCAGGTAGACGGCATTGCTGAGGATCCACAGGCGGGTGCCCGCCAGGGACCGACGATAGACTTCGACCCGATATACGCCGGGCTCCTTCACGGTGAAGTTCCAGCTGCGAACCCCGCTCCTCTGCGCGGCCGTGTTCCCATTCCAGACCAGGCGGACGTCCGCTCGGGCCGGGAGCGTCAGGCAAAGCTGGTAGGGACCGCCGCTGATGCGTCCCTCGTCGCCCATTTGCAGCGCCCCTTCCGGGCCCTCCGCCCAGAGCCGGAAGCCGCGCGACGCGGGGCCGCCCGGACTGGAGAGGTAGGACCGGCCGCGGCCCACCGCCTCCAGCAGAGCCCGGCCGTCCTCCCGCCAGTCACCACTGACGGGTCGGTCCAGGAGGGCGTGGGTCCACACCGTCTTCAGCATGAGGCGGTAGTTGGTGACCACCAACGGCAGCCGGAGGAGTCCGGGCGTGATGCCGTGCGCGTCGACCCCGCCCAGGGCCGGCACCGCCCTCTCCCGGCCCAGTTGATCCCACAGAGCCAAGGTCTCGGGCTGCGGGCGGGATACCAGGCGGTAGGGGGCGAAGATGGCCCCCAGGACGCCCCACACGCCGACCGCCGCGCCCAGCAGCTGCGAGAAGAAGTTCCACACTTCGAGGCCGGTGTAGCCCCAGACGTCGCGGTCCTTCCACGGATAGTCCGCCACCTTCAGGAGGCGGTTGCCCCGGTCGTGCGGGTGAGCGACAAAGCCCAGGCCCCCCGCGTCCCTGACCTCGTCGATGACCTTCTGAAGAGGCTCCGTGTTGGGCGGCGATACGGCAGCGCCCAGGGCCAGGTAGTGATTGACCGGGGGGCTTACCTCGGAGCCAACCAGGAACAGAAGCCCACCCTGGTAGCCCTGCCCCGGCGATGCATCTCCGGGTTCCCGGGCCGCCAGGGTGTCGTGGTCGGTGAGAATCAGGTAGTCCAGGCCGGCCTGGGCCGCGGCTCTGAGAATATGCGGCACCGTCCCCATGCCGTCCGAGTGAACCGAGTGGCAGTGGATGACGCCTGCCAGTTCGTGCAGGCCTGCCGGTTCGTGCAGTTCCTGGGACATCCGCTTCACCTCCCGGCTACATCATGATGCCCTTTGGCTGCTTCTCCGGCGGCTCCGCCCGTGGCGTCGGCTCCGCCGATGGCGCAGGTTTACCAGCCGATGAGGGTCGCTGCTGCAGCAGCAGCACCGCGCCCACCACCATGGCTCCGCCCAGGCCCTGTGGCCAGCGCAGCGGCTCATGTAGGACAGCCGCAGCCAGAACCACGGACACCACCGGCTCCAGCGTGGCCAGCATGCTGGCCTTGCTGGCGTCGATCCGCTCCAGGCCGCCGGCGTACAGGTAGTAGGCCGTCACCGTGGGGCCGAGAGCGAGCAGGGCCAAGAGCAGCCAGGCCATGGGACTCCCCGCCCAGGCCGGCGGTGGGCCGGACCAGTCGCCCTGCGCCCACCCCACCAGGGCAACGCCCAGCAGGCCGAAGGAGAAGGTATAGAACAGGGTTGCGGAGCGGCTGTAGCGCGGCGCCGCGGCCTTGCCGAACAGGCTGTAGAGGCCGTAGGTGAGGCCCGAACCCAGCCCCGCCAGGAGGCCGTCCATCGGGATGGTGCCGCCGGCAGGCCGCCCCGCCACCAGGGCCGCGCCGGCCAGGGTCAGGGCCAGGGCCGCCAGTTTCGGCAGGGTGAGCCGCTCACCGAAGAGCGGCGCCGATAGCAGGGTCACGTAAGCCGGGGCCGTGTAGAGAAGGATGACGGCCACGGCCACCGGCAGCCGACTGACCGCATAGAACCAGCAGCCGTAAAACAGGGCGACGGAGACCAGCCCGTAGACGGCGAAAAAGCCGGCGTCCCGAAGGCCGATGCGAAGCGACCGGCGATCGCCCAGGGCGGCGGCCAGGGTAAAGACAATCCAGGTGAGGCCGATGCGTCCGGCCACCACCTGGATGGGCGTAAGGCCTTGCTGGTAGAGCAGGCGGCTCAGCAGCCCGATGGTCCCCCAGAGGGCAGCGGCGCCCAGGACCATCAGGGCACCGTGCCAGTTCACGCGCTCCATGCCACCGCCTCCCTTGGAGTGCACGCGGGCATGTCCGGAGACGATGCCAATGCTATTTCCACAGCAGTGCAGTGAAGTCCTGCCGGTCGTTGCACGCCGCCCCGCACGGTACGGTGCCCGCAGGAATCAACGTGTCAGGACACGAATCATCGGAGACAAACGGAAAGGGGTGAGGCCCTTGTTGGAGTTCTTATGGCACGGCTCGGCCAGCGTCGCCTTACGGTGGCCCGGCGCCGAGTTCCTGCTGGACCCCTGCTTCTCCGGAAAAGAAGACTATGGCGACTGGTACTGGCCCAACGAGCATCGCCCCGACTGGGACAGGTACCGCTCGGCGCACCACCCCACCCATGTCTTCATCACCCACGGCCACTACGACCACTTTGACCTGGAGACGGGCAAGAAGCTGGAGGCGGCCTTCCGCCCCACCTTCCTGGGCAGTCCCGAGGTCATCGCGGCCGTCCACCGGTACCTGGCTGTTCCGGCGGAACGGACGATCGCCCTGCGAGACGGCGATAGCCTTGACCTCCCGGGCGGCGCCCGGCTGAAGGCCATGCAGGGCGTCCATTGGATTACCGGCGAGGAGGGCGACATCGCCGCCCGCAAGCTGGACCGCCCCGACCGCTACGGGGTCATGCCCGCCGGCGGCCCCATGCTGGCGGTGTGGCTGGATGTCGCCGGCCACAGCATCTACATCAGCGGCGACAACGAACTGAAGGGCATCCCCAACGAGTCCGTGGACGTGGCCGTGATGTCCGTGGGCAGCGTCATGCCCCACCCCGCCACCAAGGTCTACGACCGGCCCATCGTCACGGTGGACGAGGCCTCGCTGGCCGTTCGCTACCGGCTGAAGCCGCGCCTGACCATCCCGGTGCACTGGGACCACAGCGCCTGGATTGAGCCGGTCGATGTTCCGCGGCTCGGCCGCGAACTGGAGAAGGCGGGTCTGCCCATGCTGGTCGCCCCCTACCACCAGGCGGTGGACCTGGAGGGTCTGTTGGCATGAGCCCCATCGCGGTGACTTCGGCCGGGCCGTTC
>CALMNP010000090.1 GCA_937868875.1 uncultured Bacillota bacterium
GACGGGCCGCAGCCCGGTGAATTGGGAGACGGCAAGCTGAACGGCGGTTCCCCCGTTATCACCGACGGGCGGACCTGCCGCCCCTGAGACCTATGTTGCGACATGATAGGGAGGCTCGCAACCGGCCCCTGCCGCCAGTGCCGCCAACCGCCGCGTCCGCTCCCTCTCCGCCACGATGAAGAGGAACCCGGCCAGCACGGCCAGCACGGACACGCCGGCCATGACGGCGGGGCCGCCGACGATGCCCTTGAGTGTCGTGCCCACAGTGGGGCCGATCACACCGCCGATCGCCCAGGGGAGGCTGGCGGCGCCGGCATAGCGCGCCCGGATCGCCTCCGGCGCAATATCTGTGACGTAGCTGCTCTGGGGCACGGCCAGGATGATCTCGCCCAGGGTCCACACAACGGCAGCCACATAGATGAACAAAGGCTGCACGGAGACCGCCGCAGCGGCAAAGAGCAGGTACCCCAGGCCGAAGGTGAGGCAGCCGGTCATCGCCGCCACGGCCATGGGGAAACGCTCGAACAGGGCCGTGATGGGCAGTTGCAGCAGCACCACCAACAGCCCGTTGATGGTCCAGATCATGCCGTAGACCCGGTCGTAGTCTGTGAGCCGGGAAACCAGGGTCACCGCGTACGTGGAACCGATCTGCTGGTAGGCCACCTGACTGAGCAGGCCGGCCAGCACGAAGATGAGCAGGGCCCAGTCCTGGAACACGGCGGCCCAGGCAGAGAGCATGTCACGGCCGCCGGCAGCACGTGGACTCTGAGCCCGGCGCGCCTGGTCCGGCAGCGTCTCCGGCACCTGCCAGAAAATGAGCAGGCCGGCCAGGGTCGTGCTGGTGGCGGCGATGCTGAAGATGAGGGTCTGGTGGGAGACGCCCAGCAGGCCGCCCAGGAGGGGCCCCAGGCCGACGCCCAGGTTGCTGGCGACGCGGCTCAGGCTGTAGGCCTCGGGCCGCCGTTCGGGCGGGGTCACGTCGGCGATGGCGGCGGTAAAGGCCGGCTGGAAGAAGGACGCAACCAGGCCGTTCAGGAAGGCCAGGATGGCGAACTGCCAGACCTGGGTGGCAAAAGCGTAGCCCAGCAGCACCAGCACGCGCAGGCTCATGGCCCCCAGCAGCACCGGCTTGCGCCCGCGGACGTCGGACACCTGCCCGCCCAGCAGCCCCCCGAACACGGAGGCAATGGGGTTCAGAGCCAGGACCAGGCCGGTCAGGGCGTCGGAGGCGCCAGCCCGCTTGAGGAACAGGCTCATGAAAGGAATAGCCATCCATAAAGTGGTCAGATCGACCAGACGGCTGATGGCCAGCACCCACAGGGTTGGGCTGAAGCGGTTGTAGATGTCGCGAAGATGGCGCACGCTCGTTCCCCCAATATCCCCATAGTAAGGGAGGCGAAGGAACGAAACAAGAGACGTCAGGAAGTAACATGGGTCAGCCTGGGGCAGTTGGAAATGGAAGGGATTCACGCGGATTATGTCGAAGGACCTCGAATGCATCTACCCGAGCAGCGGGGGGATCTGCCTTGAGTCCGCATACCCGGCCTGATGAGGCCTACGGTCTTCCGTTCAACGGCCTGCGCAAGATCATCGTTCGCGTCTACTGGGTGGGGCTGGTGGCTGCTCTGGCAGCCCTCGTCTGGCCGTCGCCGCTGGTCCGGCCGCTCTCCCTCCTGCCGGCGGTCGCCGCCGGGGGCGTGGCGGGGGGCATTGTCGGTCCCTGGCTGCTGGACCGCTACGGGCGCTCACGCCTCTACCTGGTGGTTCTCTTCGCCGGTTCCGTGGCCCTGGGCACCCTCATCGATCAGACGGGTGCGGCCCTCTCACCGTTCTGGAACTTCTACCTGGTCATGATCGCGCTGGTATGCGCCCTGCTGCCGCCACGACGGGCGGTGGCCGGAGTGGCCTTGATTGTCGTCGGCAGCCTGATACCCCTGATCTGGCACAACGATCAGGAGTACCTGCGCCAGGCCGGGGTGGCCATGCTGTTCTACGCCTTCATGGGCCACTTCGTCAGCACCACCGCCGCCCGCTTCACCCAGGAGCGGCGCCAGAAGGACCACCTGCGGCGGCTGGCGGAAGTCAGCCGCACCGCCACCGGGCTGGACCTGAACGCCACCCTGCAGGGCGCCACGGAGAATCTGGTGGCCGCCACCGACGCCGACTCCGGCATCATCCTCTTCGTTCAGGAAGACAAGATTCAGCCCCGCGTCATCGTGCTCTCCCCCAAGATCTATACCGAGGCGGAGTTCGAAGCCATCCGCCGCTTCTCCGTCCCCCGCGGCGAGGGGATGGTGGGTTGGGTGGCTCAGCAGGGTGAACCCATCCTGACGGGCAACGCCGGCCGGGACCCCCGCAACCTGTCGCTGCCCGGCGTCTCCGCGGCCAGCGAGTCCGCCCTGGTCGTGCCCATGAAATTGGACGGCCGCGTCATCGGTGTCGTCTACCTCAGCCGCCTGGGTCTGGACCAGTTCGACGAAGAGGACCTGGGGCTGGTCCAGATCATGGCGGACCAGACGGCGGTGGCGGTGGAGAACGCCCGGTTGTACGAGCAGACGCAGAACCGGGCCGCCCGCCTCTTCACGCTGGCTGAGGTCACCCGAGCGGCCCAGAGTTCGCTGGAGACGCCGGTGCTGCTGCGCCAGGTAGAGCTGGCCATGTCCCGGTTCTTCCGGTTTGACCGCTTTGCCCTGGGGATGCTGGACCCGTCCGGCGAGACCTATCGCGTCATCTACCAGGGTGGGCGACAGTCGTCGTCCGGCCCGTCCGGCGGCGCCTCGCCGGTACCGGGCTCCATCCTGGAGTGGATGGTGCGGGAGAACCGCCCCTACTGGGTCCCCGACCTCACCCAGCGCAGCCAGTTCCTGGAGGACACGCAACTGGTGAAAGGTGGGCTCCGCTCCGTGGTGCGGGCCCCTCTCTGGGCGGACGACCGGGTCATCGGGCTGTGCTCCCTGTCCAGCCAGGAGGCCGGGTCCTTCACCCTGGAGGATGCCGAGCTGTTCGCCGACATCGCCCGGGTGGTGGGACTCGCCCTGGAGCACGCCCGCACCCACCAGGAACTCAAGGAGCGGGCGACACAGGTGGAGGTCATGAGCCAGGTGGCCCTGGCCGCCAACGCCAGCCTGAACCTCTTCACGGTGGCGCAGGCGCTCGAGCGCGAGCTGCACAAGGTTCTTCCCTTTCACATGATGCGCGTGGCCTTGCTGGAGGGCGATGGGGGGACTTTCCACTATGTGGCGGACTCCGCCGGGAACGTCCACCCGACTCGGGGGTCGGCCCTGGCCTCACTGATGGAGAACCGCCAGCCGCTCTTGCAGGGGGACCTGCGCCAGGAAGCGCGGTTTACAGAAGACGAGGCGGCCCTCAAGGACGGGATGCGCTCCTGCCTGCGGGTTCCGCTGGAGGCGGGCGGCAAGCTGGTGGGGGCCCTGGTTCTGCTGCACCGGGTGCCCGGCGCCTACAGCGACCACCACCTGGAGGTGGCAGTGCAGGTCGGGCGGCAGGCCGCCCTGGCGGTCCACAACGCCCAACTGTTCGCCGAGATGGAGAAACTGGCCACCACCGACCCGCTTACCGGACTCTATAACCGGCGCTTCTTCTACAACGCCTGGGAGGAGGTCTCCGAGCGGGCCCAGAATGCCTCGGCGCCCCTCAGCCTCCTGATGGTGGACATCAATAACTTCAAGGGCTACAATGACCGCTACGGCCATGTGGCAGGAGACGGACTGCTGCGGGAGGCGGCCGGCATCCTCCAGGAGCAGGTGCGGGCCACCGACGTGGTCGCTCGCTACGGCGGCGATGAGTTCGTGGTGCTGATGCCCGACACCAGCGAGCACCAGGCGCGGCGCGTCAAGGAGCGCATCGAGCGGGCCGTGGCCACACGCAATGCGCTTCGCTCCGAAGATGATGCTCCCCTGGCCCTGGACATCGGCGTCGAGTCCGCCCGGGGTGAGGCTCTGGAGCACCTGCTGTCGCGCGCGGACGCGGCCATGTACCGGGCCAAGGAGAGCGCCGAACGCCGGCAGTTGCGTGCGGTGGTCGCGGCCTCGGAGCAGGAACGGCAGCGTCATGCCTTGCAGACCGTGCTCTCCCTGGCCAAAATCGAGGAGATGAAGGACGCCTACACGCGGGGCCACTCCGAGCGCCTCCGCGAATACGCCGTGGAGGTCGGACGGGCCATGGGGCTCTCCGACCCCGAGCTGCAGAACATCGCCTACGGGGCTATTCTCCACGACATTGGGAAGGTGGCCATCCCCAGCCAGCTTCTTCACAAGCCGGACGAGCTTACGGCGGAGGAACTGCGCATCATGCGCATGCACCCCGCTCTGGGCGAGGCCATGATCGCGGACGTGGAACTCCTGCAGGGGGCCAGACCCATCATCCGCCATCATCAGGAGCGGTACGACGGCCGAATGGACGGGGCGCGCCCCGGCTACCCGGACGGCCTGGCCGGTGAGCAGATTCCCCTGGGCGCCCGCATCATCACGGTGGTGGACGCCTTTGACGCCATGACCACCGATCGGCCCTACCGCCCTGGGATGAGCCGCCAGGAGGCCTTGCAGGAGCTGAGGGCCAATGCCGGAACCCAATTTGATCCGGCGGTCGTGCGGATTTTCGAACAGATTCTAAAGCGCCTGGCGGTGCGCCCGGCGGAGGACGGGGCCGGCTCCACCGAGTGAGCCGCAACGCAATGCCTGCCATCCTGATTTCGCAGTTTAAAAGGCGGCTGTGCACCCATACTAACTCCAAGGACAGTCACAAGGAGTTGAATATGAGATGCGCAGCCGCTTTCGCTTTGCCGTGGTCTTCGCGGTCGTCGCCGCCTTACTGGTGAGCATCTCCGGCTGCCGAATGGGTGCCAGGAAGCGCCCGCAGGCCCGTCCGGAGCAGACCCCGGGCGGGAACGCCGCCCTGACCAGCAACCTGAAGGTCATGGGCTTTTACGATGAGCGCCAGGAGGCACCCAACGAAACGGTGCTGAAGAACCTGAGGGACCATGCCGACATCATCAACTACCTGTCGCCGTTCTGGTACAAAATCAAGCCCGACGGCAACCTGATCGACAAGAGCGACGACAAATCCTTCAGCTGGCTGAGGGGCAAGATCAAGCTCCTGCCTCTGGTAAACAACCACAAGGGGAACGACGAATTCCTGCATAACGCCGACAGCCGTCAGCGGGCCATCAACAACCTGGTCAAGGTGGCCACGGACCGTGGGTACGAGGGCTGGAAGATTGACCTGCAGTTGCTTTCCGCCGAGTCGCGGGACGTTCAGACCAAATTCATGGCCGACCTCCACAAGGCCCTCAAGGCCAAGGGCAAGGTCCTGGCGGTGGACGTCATCCCCGTCCTGCAGTCCACTAACGACGCCAACGCCTATGACTATAAGGGCCTGGCGGCCAACAGTGACTTCATGGTCATTATGGCCTACGACCGGCACTCGGACGAGTCCCCGCCCGGCCCTGTCGCCCCCTACACCTGGACGGTTCAGGTGCTGGACCAGTTCGTCAAGAAGGAGGGCATCGACCCGAAGAAGCTGGTCCTGGGCGTGGCCGCCTATGGTTATGACTGGGTCGAGGGAGGCAAGGGCGGCGCCACCTCCATTCCCGACAAGGAGGTCCACGCCCTGCTGGCCAAGCAAAAGATTACGCCCAAGTGGGACGATAAGGAGAAGACGAGCTACTTCACGTACACCTCCGGCGGCAAGACGCACCAGGTCTGGTTCGAAGACGAGAAGAGCCTGCCGTTCCGTATTGGGCTGGCCCGCACGTATAACCTCTATGGTATCGCCCTCTGGCGGATGGGTTACGAAGAGCCGAACTGGTGGAACACCCTGCGTACGGAACTGACCAAGCAGGCAGGCG
>CALMNP010000091.1 GCA_937868875.1 uncultured Bacillota bacterium
CACTCTGCTGACGAACGACGGGCGGGTGGCATCCTCGGGCAAGCAGTTGGCGGATGCGATCCAGCGTTTCCGAGCTACTCCCCGACCTTGCCCTTCAACACATAGATGTCCCGCTCGTGCTCCCCGGCCTTGTGCACCAGGTACTTCACCGATGATAGGACATCCCCCAGGTCCTCTGTGTTTTGGGCCACGTGGGCCTCGACTCGGCCAAGCCGCTTGTCCATCTCCCCCACATGGCCTTCGACGCGAGCCAGTCGCAAGTCCATCGCCTCAAGCTTCGCGCCGATCACTTGCTGGCCTTCCAAGATGGCGTTCAAGATGGCTTTCGTTGCATCCAACTTCTCCACGACCACACCCCTTCCCGCCCACTGGGCACCGCGTCTGATAGGGTGAGAGCATTTCGCGACCGTCCCAGGCTCTCCCTGCCGGCGCCCCACGTTCCGGCAAGCTCGTCAGCTCGAACCAGCTCCCCAGAATCGACCGATTGGTTGCAAGATGGGCGCAGTGTGTTTGCGAAGATACGTCTGCACCCCTCGCGGCAGGCCAACGCAAACCTCACTGAGGAGGACCTCGCCAGCCCGGCCAGCTCCATGTCCTCCGCCGCTGCGCAAAGGCAGCTCGATCAGGAGCGCGTGGTCTGCTAAGACTTCCGCCTGTTGAGCGGAAGTCACGGTCTCCTGCAAACAAAACTGAAGTTGACCCCTTCGCGCAGGTCGTACCGCCAGCTCCCCAACAGAATGGAGGGCTCTTTGCGTTCGCCCTCGGTGTCTCCGAACAGCTCCTGCCACTGCGGCAGAGAAGCGGGTTGTCGGCGTGCGACGACTGGGTGGCGATCAGCAGGATATCGCGAATGAAGCCAGCGGTGGTTTGCCACTGCGCCTCCTGCGACCGGAAGCCGTAGAGCACCGGTCGGGGGCCGTCATGCACTATCTGGACCCGGGAAACTGGACACGAAAACGGCCAGAAGCGATCCCAGGAGACCCAATGGCAGCCGCATCAAGGCCCACTACGAGGAGATCCTGCACAAAGTCGATCGGAGGGACGTCAAGAAAGGCCCTCCGCAGTGAAGCCAGCACCCCCGCTCAGGGATAACCATTCCTGCTGCAGCTTCTTTGCAACCGGCCCGGGCGCCGGCCAGGCTCTGCCCAACCCAGTCCTTACCGGAACCGGGCCCGTCAGAGCGTTCGTCAGGAACACCTCATCGGCCTCTTCCAGTGTCGCCGGCGGCTCCAGGCAGGTCTGAACGTCGAGCCGGGCCATGACCCACCGCCGCCCCACCCCTGGCAGGCAGCCCGTCTCGCACGCCGGCGTGTACACAACCCCCTGCCGGGTCCAAAACACGTTGCTGGCGATCGATTCGGCCAGACGGCCATCGGCGTCGCGCCAAAGAAGATCGTCGAGTCCCAGCCGGTCCGCTTCTATCCGAGCCAGAACCTGCAGCAGCCGGGACGTGTGCTTGACCCTGCTCAGCACGGGGTGGAACGGCAGCGGCCATGGCGCCAGCCCAACCCGCAGCGCACGGTCCGGCGCCACGGGTGACCAGGGGCCGGCTTGCACCAGGAGCTGCGGCTCTGCCTGGGGCGGCGGCGCGTATCCGCGCGGGCCACTCCCACGCGTCAAGGTGACGCGGACGAAACCGTGCCCGGCCAACCCGTTCGCGGCGGTCACTTCCGCCAGCAGGGCCGCCAGATCCCAGGGCGGAACCGGGAAGCCGAGGAGCC
This sequence comes from uncultured Bacillota bacterium, assembly GCA_937868875.1. GTDB lineage: Bacteria > Bacillota > Sulfobacillia > JAMDAP01 > JAMDAP01 > JAMDAP01. The sequence goes on from CALMNP010000091.1 coordinate 1,722, forward strand.
GGCACCCCTCCTCCAATCGCTCACGGTGCCAGTCAAGCAGCGGGGCACGCCCACCACACACCCACATGGTCTCAAACAAGCCGTCGCCCAGCAGCAGGCCCCTGTCGAGCGGGCTGACCTTCCCCTCCTCCACGGGTACCAATCCCGGCGTCGGTTGGCTCATCCACACGAGCATGGCTGTTGTTCCCCCTCAATCTCCTTGCCAAGCAACGCGTTGAAGAGCGCTTTCGCCTTGTCCAACGTCTCCTGGTACTCAGCCTCAGGGTCGGAATCGGCCACAATCCCGCCGCCGGCATGGAAGTAGACCCTGCCGTCCTGGCAGACCATGGTCCGGATGACGATGTTCAGGTCAAGATCACCGGCAAAGGACAGGTACCCCAGCGACCCGCAGTAGACGCCGCGCCGAAGCCCCTCAAGCTCCTCGATAATCTCCATGGCCCGGATCTTGGGCGCCCCGGTGATCGAGCCGCCGGGAAATGTCGCCTTCAGCAGCCGGCCCGGGGTCACGTCGGGCCGAAGCGTGCCCTCCACCGTCGCCACCGTGTGGAAAACCGTCGGATAGGCTTCGACCCGCCGCCGGTCGGGCACCTTCACCGTGCCGAACCGGCACACCCGGCCAAGGTCATTCCGCTCCAGGTCGATGATCATGTACAACTCCGCGCGGTCCTTGAGGCTCTCCTCCAACTCCCGGCGCCTGGCTGCATCCTCCGCTGGATTGCTGCCGCGGCGGCGCGTTCCCTTGATCGGCCGGGTCTCCACCCGGACCCCGTCCGGCGTCGGGGTCACGAGCAGAAACCGCTCCGGTGAGGCGCTAACCACCTGGAAACCCCCTGCATCGAGAAACGCCGCAAAAGGGGCGGGGTTCACCGCACGCAGGCGTACGTACAGTTCCCACGGCGACAGGGGCAGGTCGGCCGTGAACCGCTGTGCCAGGTTGACCTGGAAGATGTCCCCCGCGTACACGTACTCAATGGCCCTGGCGACCGCCTTCCGGTAGTCTTCCGGTGCAAAGTTGGACTGGACCGCCACCTCCGGACAGGCCTTCATGGCCGTACCCGGGCGTTCCCCTGCCTCGCGAATGCAGGTGATCAGTTCCCGGGCCGTGCGCAGCCCTTCCTCCATTCGCCCGGGCACCGGCAGGGCCAGGACCGTGGTCTCGCCAGTAACATGGTTGACCGCGGCTACGGCGTCGTAGGCGCAAAGGTAGACATCGGGCAGGCCGAGGTCATCCACCGCGGTGTCGGGCAGTCGTTCGAGGGAGCGGCCCGCATCATAGGAGAAGTAGCCGACGAGACCACCGCAAAACGGAGGTAGGCCAGGGACCCTTTCCACCGGGTACTTCTGCAGAATCTCGTCCACGGCATCAAAGGGGTTGGTTTGCCTCCGGACGGTACCCGAAGCGTCGGTCACCTCGACCGTTGTCCCCCAGGCCTGCAGCACCAGAAAGGGCTTGTAGCCGAAGAAGGACCAGGCGGAAATGTCTTGGGGGCCGCCTCCGCTCTCCAGAAGGAACCGATGGGGCTCTTGCGGCAGCCGGTCAACTGCGTCCACCGGCGCGACCTTTTTCGTAAACCGCTCTACAACAACGGGCCGCAACCTCATGCCCTCTTCCCGACTCCTGATATGGGCGAGTCGTTTCGCCTAGCACCCGCGGAGCTTTTTCAGCGCATCGGCGTCCAGCCGCTTCGCCACGGCAGCGACCAGCCTCGCCGCGTTCTCCAGGTCATCCCGGTGGATGACGGAGGCGGCGCTGTGCACGTAGCGGGTAGCGAAGCCGATGTACAGCGACGGGACACCCTTGTCCCAGAGGTGGAAGCGGCCGGCGTCCGTGCCGCCATGGGCGAGGTAGTCAAACTG
>CALMNP010000092.1 GCA_937868875.1 uncultured Bacillota bacterium
CTGACCGCATGAGCCCGCGTTTGAAGAAGATGCGGGAAATGGGGATCTACTAGCACCGCGTTCGGTCGCTGCCGGCGTGGTTGGCTTTGCCGGACGAGCACCCGTATACTGCTATGAGAGCGCCCGAGGAGTGCCGGCACCCGGCACTCCTCTTCTCCTGGTGCGTTCCTGGTGAAAGACTGGGCCGGCTGGTTGCGGCCGCGCCCAGATGGGACGCCTGATGTGGAAAGGACGGGACCGATATGCAGTGGAGGCTGGCTTCTGTAGGAGACGCACTCGGCTTTGCTCAGCACCTGCGCAACAGGGCTCTCGGCTACGGCGCGGAGAAGACGGCACAGGAATTGGAGCACTTCTTTGCCAACCGCACCGGCGACACCGGCGAGAACCTCCGCCGGCTGAGGGACGTGCTTGTGGCCGTGTCGGATGAGGTGAAGGCGCGCTTCCCGGCCGACGACGGCCAGGAGGTGGCCTCGGTACTGGGCGAGTTGGAACGGCTGGTAGACCGCCTGGACCACGCCCGGCGCTGACATCGCACCGGGGCCAGGGAGTCGCTTTTATGAGAAAAGGCCAGGGGACCTGAGGTCCCTGGCCTTTTTTTGGTTGGCCTCATAAGTTGCGGGGCGCGGGACAAACTCCCGATGGAAGGGGGAGTCCCAGTGCGCGACATCATCATCGACCTGCGGCCGGAGATCGACCCGGACCATGTGGAGCACCTGCGCTCGGTGCTGGCCCACCTGAACGAGGAGGACGCGCTCACCGTCACCCTGGAGAGCGCGGACGCCCACCAGGCGGACGCCGTCTTCCGGCTGCTGGAGGAGGACGGCTGGGACTACCAGCCCAAGGGCGGGGATGGCGGCGTCTACTACATCCTGGTGACAGGAAAGCACGGGAGCAAGAGCGACAAATGAGCAGACAGGGCGGAATCGGGAACGGCCAGGACCAGGGGCGCAGCCCCAGCCAGGGAAACCCGCAGGACCACGGCCCGGAGGGACCGCAGCGCTTCGGTGACGCCGACACGGACTTTGACACGGTGGAAGAAGCTATCCATAAGGACCAGGGCAAGCAGTGGCTGAAGGATCCTGAGCGGGGGCCCAGCGGCGGCGGGTAGGGGACGTCCCCCCGCCTCCGGCGACCCGCCAATTCCGGGCCGTTGTGCCGTTGACAGAGGCCCGACCCCGTGCTAGGATGTTTTCAACTTCATAGCCCAACCGATTATCCAGAGTGGCAGAGGGACTGGCCCGATGAAGCCCGGCAACCCAGGCGCACCATCCGCGCCGAAGGTGCCAATTCCTGCAGCTCCCACCGGAGCTGAGAGATAAGCGGTCGCGGTGCGCCTTTGGACGCATTGCCTCTGCTTATCCGCAGAGGCATTTTTGTTTGGGTCCAGGGACCGGGCGGACGGCCGCCGCCCGGCGCCCGGAAAGGCCCAGTCGCTAGAATAAGAAGGAGGGGAGAGCCATGTCGGAAGGCCAGCGCTTTGACACGCTGTGCGTCCATGCGGGGCAGCAGGTGGACCCGACCACCGGGTCCCGCGCGGTGCCCATCTATCAGACCACGTCCTACGTCTTTCACGACGCGGACCACGCAGCCAACCTGTTTGCCCTCAAGGAATCGGGCAACATCTACACCCGCATCATGAACCCCACTACGGATGTCTTCGAGCAGCGCATCGCCGCCCTGGAGGGAGGGGTGGGGGCTCTCGCCACGGCGTCCGGCCAGGCCGCCATCACCCTGGCCATCCTGAACATCGCCGGCCACGGCGACAACATCGTCTCGGCCACCAGCCTCTATGGCGGGACCTACAACCTCTTCTCCACCACCCTGCCGAAGGTGGGCGTGACGGTGAAGTTTGAGGACCCGCGTGATCCGGAGAACTTCCGGGCGGCCATCGACCAGCGCACCAAGGCACTGTACGTAGAGACCATCGGCAACCCCAAGCTGGACGTGCCTGATCTCGAGGCTATCGCCCGCGTGGCTCACACCGCCGGCATCCCGCTCATTGTGGACAACACCTTCGCCACGCCCTACCTCTGCCGGCCGTTCGACTTCGGCGTCGACATCGTCATCCATTCCGCCACCAAGTTCATCGGCGGCCACGGTACGGCCATCGGCGGCGTCATTGTGGACAGTGGCAAATTCCCGTGGGACAACGGACGCTTCCCTGAACTGACCGAGCCCGATCCCAGCTACCACGGAGTGCGCTATTTCCAGGACATCGGCAAGGCGGCCTACATTACCAAGGCGCGGGTGCAGCTGCTGCGCGACCTGGGGGCCTCTCTGTCACCCTTCAACGCCTTCCTCTTCCTGCAGGGGCTGGAGACGCTGCACCTGCGCATGGAGCGCCACTGCACCAACGCGGTGGAGGTGGCCCGCTTCCTGGAGGGGCACCCGGACGTGGCCTGGGTAAGTTATCCTGGCCTCGAGAGCCACCCGCAGCGGAGCCTGGCCAAGAAGTACCTGCGCCACGGATTTGGCGGCGCCATCCTCACCTTCGGCATCAAGGGAGGGCGCGAGGCCGGCAGGCGACTCATCGACAGCCTGAAGCTGTTCTCGCTGCTGGCGAACGTGGGCGACGCCAAGTCGTTGGTCATCCACCCGGCCAGCACCACTCACCAGCAATTGACGGCGGAGGAACAGGCAGCCAGCGGCGTCACCGACGACCTGGTGCGGCTGTCCATCGGCCTGGAGGACTCGGCGGACCTGATTGAGGACCTGGAACAGGCCCTCCTGTCGGCGCGCCTGGTGCCGTTGCTCTAGGCCAATGTCGTCGGCGCTTTGGTGGCAAGCTAACCCGGACGCCTGCCAGGGTGGAAGGGATGGGCTTGTCCGAAAGCGACCTGAGTTTCCCCTAGAGCATGCAGCGGCACCACCTGAAGAGTGGTCTCAGCGGGCCTGACCTGGTCATGCTTGGATTCGGCAGCATCATCGGTGCCGGCGTCTTTGTGGCCAGCGGCATCGCCGTTCGCCAGGCCGGCCCGGCGGTGCTGCTGGCTTTCTGGCCATACGGCGCAGGCAGGGACAGCGGGGCCGCTCCTCTCCCGTTAGGGCGCGGGCGTCGGGGTGGCAGGGAGCCAGCGGACATAATCGACGCGACCGTAGTTGATATACCCCAGAACATTGCCCTTGGCGTCGTAGTACGGCGTCTGCGTGACGCCGCCGGTCTGGATGACAACGGGATCGTCCGTCAGGTACACCGTAAGGGTCCCGGTGGGGCTGGTGAAGTGCACCTCCGCCGGCCGTATCCTGTCCTTTGAGACCGGGGCGGGCCGGCTGCCTCTCACGCCGCAGCCCGTCAGCGCGATGACCGTCAGAAGGCCGGCGATAAGGGCCGCCGCCGGCCGGCGCAGGGCGGGGTAACGGTCAAAGGATCGCGATAACATGGCGATATCTCCCTTCAGTCATCGGGGGCTTGACAGCATCCTTCTTTCGGTCCAATATAAGGACAACATCCGTTTAACGAACCAAAGCGATGACCGGGACGAGTACCCGCGCCCTAGCCAGTGAAGCGAGCCGGTGGTGGTGCAAGGCCGGCCTGGCGAACGCGGCGAATGGACCCGAGAGCTGCAGCCTGAACGCCTTTGGGCCAGTAGGCGACTGCCGGAGTTCCCCCGTTACAGGGAAGGGAGTATAAGCCGGACCGGCCGTACTCTAACAGAGTGGGCGTATTCGCTCATTTGGGTGGCACCACGGAAGTGAAAGCTTTCGTCCCAGCGGGACGAAGGCTTTTTTGTTTGCCTGCAAAGGGGGGATGGCACATGGACGAACCCGAGTGGTGGCAGAACTTCAGATTGATCCTGTCGGTGCCTTCTCCGTTACAAACTTTTGCAGGGAGGAATTCCAATCATGCGGAACCGTTCTCTGTCTGAACTTATCCTGGTTGGCCTCATGCTGGCCATCGGCTACGTGCTGCATCAGGTGACGCCCGGGTTCATCGGAGGGATGAAGCCCGACCTGCTCCTGTCCATGCTCTTCATCTCGCTGCTGATGTTCCGGAACGCCCGGCTGGGCGTGGTCGCCGGCCTGGCGGCCGGCATTCTCTCGGCCCTCGCCACCACCTTCCCCGGCGGGCAGTTCCCCAACGTCATCGACAAGCTGGTTACGACCCTGCTGGTGCTGGCGCTGATTCAGGTCCTGGGCAAGGTCAACGACAAGATCCTGGCGGTTATCGTCGGACTCGTGGGCACGGTCATCAGCGGCAGCGTCTTCCTGGGATCGGCCCTGGTGCTGTCAGGCCTCCCGGCGCCGTTCAGCGCGCTGTTCACGGCGGTGGTGCTTCCGGCGGCCGCCATCAACGGAGTCACAGTCGGCGTCCTTTACCCCATCGTGGCTCAGAGCCGGCGCCTGGTTGCTCCCGGGGCGGTCGGTGACAGCTCCAGTTCGGACTAGACCGAAGTTGCGCCAGCAGGGGCCGGCGTGACGCCGCGGTGGCGGTTCGCGGCGATTGCGGCCGGTGCCTAGACAAGGAAACGCAGCAGGGCGAGGCAGATGCCTCGCCCTTTCGTATGCGGGGGATCAGGCCCCGGTTTCCCGGCGGATCTCCGCCTCGAAGGCGGCCTGCAGGGCCCGCGTGACGCGGCCGGGGCGGCCTTCGCCGATGGCGTGGCCGTCCACCTGCACGATGGGCGTGACCTCGGATGTAGTGCTGGAGACGATGGCCTCATCGGCTGCCAGCAGGCCGGGCACCGAGAAGGGCTCCTCCACCAGGCGGAAGCCCTCCTGCTTGATGAGGCGGAGCAGGGCCTGGCGGGTGATGCCGTTGAGGATCAGGTTGTTCGCCGGATGCGTCTGGACGGTGTCGCCATAGACGCAGAAGATATTGCTGGAACTGCCTTCTGTTATGCGTCCGTTGCGGACGAAGATCGCCTCGTAAACGCCCGCCCTCGCCGCTTTCTGTTTGGCCAAAACGTTGGGCAGCAGCGAAATGGACTTGATATTGCAGCGTAGCCAGCGATCGTCATCGACGGTGATGCAGGCCACGCCCTGCTCCACGTTCCTGGTGGGACGGGGGAATTCTTTGGTGTACATGGTGATGGCCGGCTCCGCCCGGGCGGGGAACGGGTGATTGCGCGGAGCCACACCACGGGTGATCTGCAGGTAGACGATGCCGTCGCCGGGCCGGTTGGCCTTGACAAGCTGCGCCATGACGTCGGCCAGTTCTTCCTGGGGCCAGGGCAGTTCCAGCTCGACGCCGGCCGCGCTTCGGCCCAGGCGCTCCAGGTGGGGCTTCAGGTGAAAGAGTCTGTTGTTGTAAACGCGCACGACCTCATAGATGCCGTCTGCAAACTGGTAGCCGCGGTCCTCCATGTCGATGGAGACCTGCTCGGCGGGCATGAAACGTCCGTTATAGAAAACCTGCAACAGGGGGAGCCTCCTTCCGGGGTCTGAGGAACCAGACCGGTTTCACTAAGGTTCGCCCACCTCGGCCCGTCTTCCTCCGTACTTTCTACAGTTTTCCCGGCGGACGGAGGAGTTCGCTTCCCCGGCTCGAATCTCTGGAGCTATGGCCCGGCCCTGGTGGGCGTAAACCCTTCCCGGGGCGGGCGGAATCACGGTACGAGGTGGAATATGACCGTCTTTCAGGCGCTGATCATGGGTCTCCTGCAGGGCGTTGGAGAGTTCCTTCCCATCTCCAGTTCGGCCCATCTGGCCCTGTTTCCGTGGGTGATGAACTGGACCAACCCGCAATTGAACTCCCTGACCTTCGACGTGGCCCTCCATCTGGGCACCCTGGTGGCCGTGGTGGGCTATTTCTGGCGGGACTGGCTGAACTACGGCATCGCCGGCCTGACGCGGCCCCGCTCCGCTGATGGCCGCATCTTCTGGTACCTGGTGGCGGCGTCCGTCCCCGGGGCCATCGTCGGGCTGCTGCTGGAGAAGCAGGCCGCGACCGTCTTCCGCACCCCGGCCCTGGTGGCCGTGATGCTTATCCTGATGGGCGCCATCCTATACTGGGTGGACGCCAACATGTCCCAGCTCAAGGACATCTCGCACATCGGCCTCTCCGACAGCATTTTCATCGGCCTTTCCCAGGCGGTGGCGGTGATTCCCGGGGTTTCCCGGTCCGGCGCCACGATGACGGCCGGCCGTGCTCTGGGTCTCAACCGTGAGGCCGCTGCCCGATTCTCGTTCCTCATGTCTGCTCCCATTATCTTCGGAGCCGGGGTGGTGGCCCTGCGCCATTTCTCCCCGGCGGAGGTGACCCTGCCCGTTATCGTGGGTGTGGTCGCCGCAGCGGTGTCCGGCGCCCTGTCCATCTCCTACCTGCTGAAGTACTTGCAGCGCGGTACGTTTCTGGTCTTCGCCTGGTACCGGCTCCTGGCCGGACTCCTTGTGCTGGCCCTGGTCCTGGTCCGCCGCTAGCCCAGGAGCGTTGTCTCCCGCCTGACAGGGTCGGCTGCTCATGACCGGAATCCCCCCTGGCGCGTATCCTGAGCCAAGGGGGGATTTGTTTTGCACTCCATTAGCTGGTTGGAGCAGACTGCAACGCGCTATATCCGGGAGAAGGCCCGGGCCTCCCTGGACGGTGAGCCGGGGTCTCTGGCGAAGTTCTGGGCCGCCGGCCCGGCCGGCCGCCGGGGTCTGAAGCAGGTTGCAGAGGAGAGGGAGGCACTCCGGCGCGCGGAGGAGACTGGCCGCTTCCGGTACATAAAGGTGGAGGCGACGGTCCAACTGGGGCCCCCCGAGACGGCACCTCGAGGCGTGCTCTTGCCGATTCGGGAGCGCCTGGACCGCTGGTACGAGAAGGAGGGGCAGCAGGCGTCCTACGCGCTGGTCCGCACGCATCGAACGCTGTGGGTGCCGCGCGGAGACGACTGGGCGCTGGCGGAGGATGAGGCGGGCCAGGAGGGACGGCGGCTGGCACCGTTGCGGCCGGTGCTGGGCAGTGAGCCCGGCCCTTATGAGGAACAGTCCCAGGGGTCTGCAGGCGGACCAGCCTACCGCCGCGGCGCCGCCGTGGATTACGCCGAGCGTTGGTGGGACGGGTATAACCCGGAATACCGCGCCTTTGACGTTGACTGCACGAGCTTCATAAGCCAGTGCCTGGCCGCCGGCGACGCGCCCCAGTGGGACATAGGGCGTCAGGACATGGGTTGGTGGTACCGGCGGCAGGGCGGACCTCAGGACCAGTGGAGCCTGAGTTGGGCGGTGGCGCACAGCCTGCGCTGGTACCTGGCCGGCAGCCGCCAGGCCCTTCAGGCCGAACAGGTCAAGGACCCGCGGCTTCTCCAACCGGGGGACGTCATTCACTACGACTTTGACGGCGACGGCGTCTGGGAGCACACCACCATGGTGGTCGACCTGGACCCGGGCGGAGAGCCGCTGGTCAACGCCCACACCGCTCCCAGCCGGCGGCGGCCCTGGCGTTACGCCGATTCGCCCGCCTGGACCAGCCGCACGCGCTATCTGTTCTGGCGTGTGCGCGACCGCTTCTAGGTTCTCGGTTGGCACCCTCTCCGGGCATGGGGAGGGACTTTGTGAATACTTGTCGAAGTTCCTCCCGTTGAGGGGGAACAGCCTTGAGCGATTTGGATGGGTACTTCTACCAGCAGGAGCAACCGTGCCCCGTCTGCGGCCAAAAGTTTCCCGTGACCAAGGTGCGCAAATCCATGTTGTCCGTAGAACAGCGGGACACCGACTTCTACAACCACTGCAGCCCGGTGGACCCCAACCATTACACGGTCATCGCTTGTCCCCACTGTGGCTACGCCGCTTCCGACGCCACCTTCACCGAGGTGACGCCGCAGGAGAAGCCCCTGATCACGCAGGCCCTGGCCGGCCGCGGTGAGCCGCCAGACCTGACCGGTGAGCGGGATCACGCACAGGCCATGAAGGCGGCGGAACAGGCGCTCTTCTGCGCCCAGGCGAGGCGGGCCAAGCCCTCCGTGCTGGCGGGCCTCTACTTGCGGGCGGCCTGGGTCCTCAGGGCGGCCAAGGACCCCAGTGAACCGGCATATCTGGCCCAGGCTCTGGAAAACTACCGGCAGGCCTATCAGTCCGAGACGCTGCCGCTGGGCAAGATGAGCGAACTGACGCTGACCTACCTCATCGGCGAGCTGGCCAGAAGGACCGGCAACCTGAACGAGGCGGTGAACTGGTTCTATCAGGTGGTCAACTCGCCTGACGCGGCGCGGGAGCCGCAGATCCTTAATCAGGCGCGAGAGCAGTGGCGCACCACCCGCGAAGAGGCGGAGGCCGTGGCCAGCGGCAAAGCACCCGCGCCCACGCCGGCGACGGCCGTCTCCACGGCCGCCGCGGAGAGCACGGTACCGGCGCCAACGCCGCCTGTCTCCCCGGTTGACGGGGAAGAAGAGACGGCCGTGCCAACGGTACAGAGTGAGGCCGCCTCGGAGCCCCCGGTACTGGAACCCGAACCGTCCGAGCCCCCGGCGCCGGCCGCGCGGAGCAAGGTGCCGACCGCGCTCAGCCTCTATCGGGATCAGGTCGATTGGGCCCGCCGGGTGGCCAACCTCTGCGCCGGCCTCAACCCGCGGCTTGACCTGGCGGCGGTGGTGCGCAGCACCCTGCAGATGGTACAGGATCTGGACCCGACGGAGCTGGAGGCAGAGGACGAGGAGACCCTCACCCACAAACTGCGTCAGAAGCTTGGCCTTGGCTAGGTGGTGAGGCGCTTGCGGAGCGTGGATGCCCGCAACCTGCCGCCTGCCGTCCGCGGGGCTCTGGGCGTGGTGGCCACCCGTTTGGCCGCCATCGACCAGCCCTGGGCGGTGGGCGGCGGTACTATGTTGGCGGCCCGCGGTCTGGCGGTCAGGTGCAGGGACCTGGACCTGTTCGCCGAGCCGGAGACGGCGCGGCGGATGGCCGGGGAACTGAAGGACCTGATGCTTCCCACGTCCCCCGAACCGGGACAAGCCTCCTATGCCAGCGAGTTCTTCAGGTCCTTCCGCGTGCTGGGTATCGAGGGCGACCTCATCGGTGGGTTCGCCAGGCGCCACGCTGGAGGTCTCTACCGGGTCCCCCTCACCGCGGACAGCGTGGACCTCTGGCTGGAGGGCGAGGATTGGCGCGCGCCTCTGCACCGGGCCGAGGAATGGCTGGTGCTCTACTGGCTCCAGTCCAAGGGCGACGGGCGGGAAGATCTGCTCCGCCGCTATCTGGGCGAGGGCCGACTGGACCCCGACTACATGCAATCTATCCTGGGCCGGCAGGGACTGCCGTCCTCCGTTGTGGCGGAAGGCAGGCGCTTCCTGCGGTCGGCTCGCCCCTGAAGGGGCGCGGCTATGCCGGCCGGGTGAAAGGTGGTTACCATGACGGCTTCTTTGCGTCGAATCGGTGTCCTGACGGGCGGCGGAGACTGCCCCGGTCTCAACGCGGTGATCCGCGCCGTCGTCAAGACGGCGGAATCCTATGGCCTGGAGGTCACGGGCGTTCAGGACGGGTTTCACGGCCTCATATTCGGGCCGGCTCATCCCCTGACCAGCCAGGACGTCACGGGTATTCTGCCTCGCGGCGGCACGATCCTGGGCACCAGCAACCGCGACAACCCCCTGGACTACACCTGGGAGGAGAACGGCGAGCTGCGCCACAAGGACATGACGGATCAGTGTGCGGCCAACCTGAAGAACTGGGGCGTCGACGCCGTGGTCTTCATCGGCGGCGACGGCTCCCTGACCGTCAGCCAGGGCCTGGCCAAGAAGGGCGTCCTCTCCGTGGGCGTACCCAAGACCATTGACAATGACCTGGGTGCTACTGACCAGACCTTCGGGTTCGACACGGCCCTGGCCGTGGCCACCGATGCCCTGGATCGCCTGCATACCACCGCCGAGTCCCACCATCGCTGCATGGTCCTGGAGGTCATGGGCCGCAATGCCGGCTGGATCGCGCTGGAGTCCGGCCTGGCCGGCGGCGCCGATGTGATCCTGGTGCCGGAGATTCCCTTCGACATGGAGCACGTGGCCGCCAAGGTCCGGGCCCGCGTGGCGGAAGGGAAGAAGTTCAGCATCGTGGTCGTGGCCGAGGGGGCCGCGCCCCGGGGCGGCAAGCAGGTCGTGCAGCGGGTCATCGCCACCAGCGCCGAGCCCATCCGCCTGGGCGGCGTCGGCAACCAGATCGGCCAGCAGATTGAGGACATGACGGACGTGGAGACGCGCGTCACGGTGCTGGGGCACATCCAGCGCGGCGGCTCACCCACGCCCTACGACCGCATCCTGGCCACCCGCTACGGCGTGCACGCCGTGGAGTTGTTGGTGGCCGGACAGTTCGGCCGCATGGTGGCCCTGAAGGGGACTGAAATTACTTCCGTGCCCATCAGCGAGGCCCTGAACAACCCACGGCGGGTCGACCCCGATGGCGACATGGTCCGCACCGCCCGATCCCTGGGCATCTCCTTCGGCGACCGGACCTGAGAAGGGCATCCCAGAACATCAGCCCAGGGACAAGCCACCCTGGCCGGACGTACACGCCGGCCAGGGTGGCTTTTATTCTCCCTGTCAGCGGGTAGCGGCCAGAATGAGCGCCGCCCCCCCCAACAGCAGCAGGGTCTTGCTCAGGTCCAGGCGTCCTGCCATGCCGGCCAGACCGAGGGCCGTCACGGTCAGAAAGATGAAGGGGCCGGTCAGCCCCAGCAGGGCATTCACGCGCACCGCGTTTTCCACCCGCACCGAGCGGAATATCAGGTAGGCGCCGAGCATCTCCATGCTTGCCGACAGGAGCCGTATCACGCCCATACCGCTGATGAATCGGTTTTCCACGCTGACCCTCCTTGTTCGGCCCGCCTCGGCGGGGCCAGGATTGCCGGCGCTTACGCTCACCTGGCGGTCACCGCAGCCTGACCAGCAGGTGGTAGAGTACCGCCGTTACGCCGGATGCGGCGAGGGGTCCCACCGGCATGCCGCGGAACACCAGCACCCCGACGATGGTTCCCACCATCAGCCCAACGATGATTTCCGGCTGGACCTGCATCAGTTCCACGCCGCGCGCGCTGACGTAGGCCATGGAGGCGCCGCCGACGACCGCCAGGACGCCCGGGACTGACGTCAGGGAGCGGACGATCTGTCCCGGACCGTAGCGATCCGTCGTGAACGGGGTCAGGACGGCCACCGTCAGCATGATGAGGCCGAGCTGAAGGGACCAGCGGTCCAGGAACGTGATCACCGCCCGCGCCCCCAGAGCCTGAAAGACCAGAACCAGAGCGGAGGCGGCGGCTATCAGGGTGTTGTTGAACACCAGGCCCAGGGCCAGGATGAGCAGGAGTATCAGGTTGTCGCCCAGCATGGCCTCCCCTCCCGGGGAATGTGTATGTCCCGCGCCTCACGGACAACACCGGAAGCCCCAATTCTTTTGGCGCCCCTCCGGTTGCCGCCCATCACGCAGCCGAATAGCCTGGGGACGTACGAGGGACGGACGGTACGGGCCGAGGACCGGGGATGCGGCTACGGCCTGGCCGACAAGATCGGGAGGAGGGCGTCAGAGTGAATACCGAGGGCAACAAGGCCTGGTTAGGGGTCTTCAATTTCCCCCTGCCGGGCCGCACGAAGAAGCCACGGGAGCGCGGCATCACCATGGTGATCGACAAGGGGCTTGGGCTCACCGAAACGCGCGATTTGATGGCCCTGGCGTCGGATTACATAGACTTTCTGAAGCTCACCTTCGGAACGTCCGCCTTTTATTCGACGCAACTGCTCAAAGAAAAGGTGGCCATGGTCCGCTCCTACGGCGTCGATATCTACCCCGGCGGCACCTTCCTCGAAATCGCCATGCTGCAGGGCACGCTCAACCAGTTCCTGGACCGCGCCAGGGACCTGGGTTTCTCCACCATTGAAGTCTCGGACGGCACCATCCCCATGACCCTGGAGGAGCGGCGCGACGCCATCCTGAGGGCGCAGGACCGCGGCTTCCGGGTAATCAGCGAGGTGGGCAAGAAGGATCCGACGGAGAGGGTGCCTCAGAGCCAGATCCTCGAGCTGGTGGCGCACGACCTCGAGTGCGGCGTGTTCAAGGTCATCGTGGAGGGCCGCGAGTCGGGCAAGGGCGTTGTCATTTACGACAAGGACGGACACGTGGATGAGAACGAGCTGGAGGGGCTGGCCCAGGGTGTGGCCGACACCGCCAGGCTTATCTGGGAGGCTCCCTTGAAGAACCAGCAGCAAGCCCTGATTCTGCGCTTCGGTTCCAACGTCAACCTGGGCAATGTCCATCCCGATGAAATCCTGGCTCTGGAGGCCCTGCGCGTCGGGCTTCGGGGCGATACCCTCAAGGCCAGTATGCGGGGTCCCCTCCTCGTGGCGGACCCCGGCAACGGATCCCTGGAGGTGGGCGTCTAGCAATGCTGGATGCCGACGGGAGGACTGCTCCCTCGTCCGTCCCGGCGGAGCGGGACGCCGCCCCGTCCAGGCCCGACGTGGTCGTCTCGGAGTTCTGCCTCTATGACGCCATCCGACTTCTGCGCCAGGCGGGTCTCGTGGAGTATGACCCAGCCCTGGCCCGGGACAGTCTGCGGCTGGCCGGGCGACTGGCCGGGGCCCGCGCTCTTGTGGTGCGAAACCAGACCAGGGTGGCTGAGCCGCTGCTGGCCGGCGCACCACACCTCGAGGTGGTGGGGCGGCTGGGGACCGGCCTCGACAACATCGACCTGGAGGCCTGCGCCCGTCGCGGCGTGCGCGTGGTTTATGCCCCGGCGGCCAACGCCTCCGCCGTGGCCGAGATGACCCTGGCTCTGGCTCTTGCCCTGGCCAAGGAGCTGCCTCTGGCCGTGCGCCTCGGGCGCACGGGCAGCTGGTCCCGCTCCACGTACCACGGCTGGGAACTGGAGGGCAAGGTCTGGGGCATCCTGGGACTCGGCGCGGTCGGGGTGCAGGTGGCTCGCCGGGCCCGCGCCCTGGGCATGCGCGTGATCGCCCATCACCCGCGCCGAGGATCGAATGACTCCGTATGGGACGACTCAGGCGCTGAGCCGGCAAGCCGTCAGGCGGTGCTGGAACAGTCGGATGTCCTGAGCCTGCACCTGCCGCTGACGGCGGAGACGCGCCTGTCCGTGGGCGCCGCCGACCTGGCCATGATGAAGGCCACCGCCGTGCTGATCAACACGGCACGGGGGGGCATCATGGACGAGACCGCCCTGGCCGAGGCCCTGGAGTCCGGTCGGCTGGCCGGGGCAGCTCTGGACGTCCGGGAGGTGGAGCCACCCTTGCCCGGCGACCGCCTGCAGAGCCTGGAAAACGTCATCCTGACACCGCACCTGGCCGGCCTGACGGCTGAAGCTCAGCGGCGCGTCTGCCTTGGCGTGGCGAACGACGTGCTTCGCGTGCTGGCGGGTGAAACGCCGCTTCATGCCGTTTGACTCCGCCTGTGCCAGCAATTTGCTTGGATAGTGACGGCCCCCAAGGCTCATGGTATCTGTGATGCCATCGAGGCAAGGGGGCCGTTATTTGTGAAGGGTTCCACCATGGTCAAGTTCTCCGCCCTGATGGCCGTTCCGTTCATCATGGTGCTGGGGAACTCCATGTTGATTCCGGTCCTGCCGGAAATGAAGGCCGCCATGCACCTCACTCAGTTGCAGAACAGCCTGATCATTACGGCGTTCTCCGTTCCAGCCGGGATCGCCATCGCCCTGGCCGGGTTTCTGTCCGACCGGTACAGTCGCAAGGTCGTCATCGTACCGAGCCTGGTCATCTACGGCCTGGGAGGTCTGATCGCCGGCATTGGCGCCCTGCTCCTGCAGCAGTCCGCCTATGGCATCGTGCTGACTGGGCGCGTGGTGCAGGGGCTGGGGGCGGCCGGCACGGCCTTCGTCGCCCTGGCCTTGGCCGGAGACATCTTCACCAGCAATGAGCGCGCCAAGGCTCTGGGACTGATGGAGACCTCCAACGGCCTGGGAAAGGTCCTGAGCCCCATACTGGGATCGTTGTTGGGCCTGATTGCGTGGTACGCCCCGTTCTTTCTGTTCACCCTGCTCTGCATCCCCGCCGCCGCCGGGGTCTGGTTCCTGGTCAAGGAGCCCAGGAAGGAGGGGGCCAAGCCCTCAGCCGGGGAGTACTACAGCAAGGTCCTGTCCGTGTTCAAGGAGAAGACCGGGTCGCTGTTGGCCTCCTTCTTCGCCGGCACGATGGTGCTGTTTCTGCTGTTCGGCGTACTCTTCTACTTCTCAGAGATCCTGGAGAAGGAATATAACATTGACGGCCTGCCCAAGGGCTTCATCATCGCCGTGCCCGTGCTGGTCATGTCCCTGACCTCCTACTTTACAGGCAAGTCGCTGACCAAACGGCAGAACTTCATCAAAACGGCGGTGTGGCTCGGCCTGGGCATCGAGGCGGCCTCGCTGGCTGCGCCCTCCTTGTTTAAGAATAACTGGTTCCTTTTCGTGGCGATCGCCATCATGGGATTGGGCTCGGGCCTGGCTCTGCCCGCCCTCAACACGCTCATCACCAGCTCCACGCGCAAGCAGCAGCGGGGCATGGTTACCTCGGCCTATGGATCGGTGCGGTTCTTCGGTGTGGCAGCGGGTCCCCCGCTCTTCGGCCTGCTGATGAACGGCGGGCGGCCGGTGGTGCTGCTGACCGCCGCGGCCCTGGCGCTCTCAGCCGCCCTGGCCGCCTTCTTTTTCATCAAGCCCGCCGATATGAAGGCGAAGGGTGACAAGGGCGACCCGCCCTCCCAGGAAGACAAGGCCTCGCATCCGTCGCGCCAGGCCTTCCGCCCCCTGGGCGAGGAGAATGAGGGCGGCCGTAGTCCGCTGCGCTAAAGGGCTCAGCCGCCTGCGTCGGCTCCCTGTACTAGGTCAGGGCTCACCCTCGTACGCTCGGTGGTAGGGGGTGAGCCCTTTGCGTCTTGTCGTTCTTGACAGAGCAGCCCTGCGCTTTGCGGCAGCAGCCCTGGGCGCGGTGCTGGCCACCAGTCTGGCGGGCCCGGGCCGGCAAAACGCCGGGGATCCTGTGGCCGGGACTCCGGGAAGTCAGAGGGCCTCGGTCTTTCGTGCCGCCGCCACCAACAAGGCCGCCGTGGCTCTGACATTTGACGACGGGCCGGACCCTCTTTACACGCCCCGCATTCTGGACGTGCTCGACCGCTACCAGGCCAGGGCCACGTTCTTTGTTCTGGGGACACAGGCTGAGGCCCACCCGGAACTGCTGCGCGCCATTGTTCAACGGGGACACGAGGTGGGCACGCATGGCTACCACCATACGAACCTCACCCGACTGAAGCCGGAGGTCGTCGCTGCCGACCTGAAACGGGCGGACGATCTCATCGCGGCTGCCGTGGGCAGCCGCCCCCGGGACCTGCGTCCGCCCTACGGATTCGTCAGTCCGACTGTCCTGGCCGAAGCCGGAAAACTGGGCTACCGGATTATCCTCTGGACCGATGAGCACGACCCACGCGACTGGACACGGCCGGCCGCCGCGGAGATTGCCAGGCGAAGCCTGCAGCGGACCGAAAAGGGCATGATCCTCCTGCTCCACGACTCAGGCGGCAACCGGGAGCAGACGGTCAAGGCCCTGCCGTTGATTCTGGAAAGGCTGCGGGACCAGGGGTACCAGGTCGTAACCGTGGACGAATTGTTGGCAGACACGGCCGGCGGGGATGATCAGGGGGAGCACGCATTACATAAGAATAGCGTAAGTCAACAGTAGTGCCCCCAGTGCATACCTTACACCAGGACGCCAAGGGGGTGGGCCGCGTGACCCAACGCCGGGCACTTCGGAGCGCACTCCAACGCCTACGCGGCGTGTCGGCCACCATCAAGGGGGTCATCATCGACCGTGTTGGGGAAGGAGACGCGGTTTCACAGGAACTGATCGACCTGTTCTGGCAGCTCAAGGACGTGGAACAGTCTCTGAGCGCCGTAGCGCTCCAGGATGGGGACGAACGTCAGGCGGGATAGGCAAGTGAAGAGCCCGGGCCGAATGGCCCGGGCTCTCCTGCCGGTGGGCGTGTCTAGTGCGGCCAGAGAGGTGCGGCCCAGGCGATCAGCCGAACCAGGGCCGGGGCCGCGAAGATGGCGGGCAGGAGGTTGGCCACGCGGATCTGCTTCACCTCCAGCAGCACCAGGGACAGGCCCAGGATGATGATGCCGCCGGTCACGGTCATGATGTCAATCATGGGCTGGTTCAGCAGGCGGCTGAACAGCCCTGCCAGGAGGGACAGGCTCCCCTGGTACAGCAACACGCTCACGGCGCTGAAGGCAACGCCGATACCCAACGAGGCGGAGAAGGCGGTGGCGGCCACGCCGTCCAGCAGGGCCTTGATGGTCAGCAGGCGGAAGTCGCCGG
>CALMNP010000093.1 GCA_937868875.1 uncultured Bacillota bacterium
GCCTGAGGGTCGGAGAGGCCCGGCAGCGAGGGCCCGCCTGCAGGTATTGAACACCAGTCTTGCGAAGTTCCTCGGAAAGGTCGATAGGATCCTGCGGCCTTTTGGCGGCAGGATTCAGGAGTACCACGCCGACCCGATTCCTTCGCAGGAGGTCAGGACTTGGACGCCGTCGTTTCCCTGCTGGACGAGAAGCACTACAAGCTGGTGGAAGACCTCTGGACGGAGCTGGAGCAGCGGTTCGGCATGCGGGGCATCTACGTCACGCCATTCCCGCACTTCTCCTACCAGGTGGCGGAGCGCTACGACACGGACCGCCTTGCCGTGGCGCTGCAGCGCCTTGCGGCCCGCACCCGCCCCTTCAGCGTCCGCACCGGCGGCCTCGGCCTGTTCACCGGGACCTTTCCCGTCCTTTACGTCCCCGTGGTGCGCACCCTGCTGCTAAGCCGCCTGCAGGAGGAGTTGTGGGCCGAGGTTTCGCCCACCGCCACGGACATCTCCCCCTACTACGCGGCGAAACAGTGGCAGCCCCACATCACCCTGGCCCACGGCGACCTGGACCCGGAGCGGCTGGCGGCCGCCACCCGCTACCTGGCGGAACGGGACTTTCATTGGGAGGTCCAGGTCACCAGCGTGGCCCTGATTCACGACACGGGTGAGGAGCAAGTGCCGAAGCTCCGGTATGAGTTTGCCAGCCTGTAAGTGCGCCCGACCCCAAGGCGAAAGGGGAAGGTGCCTCCTCCCGGAGGCCCTTCCCCTTTGTGTTATCGCTGCCAATCCATCTGACTGCTACCCCAGCCGCTCCTTCACCAGGTCGGCCACTTCCCAGGGCAGGGCCGCCACAGAGGCGCCCGCCGCCGTCAGGGCCTTGACCTTGGAGTCGAAGGTGCCGCGGCCGCGCTCGATGATGGCGCCGGCGTGGCCCATCCGCTTGCCGGGAGGCGCCGACTTGCCGGCCAGGAAGGCCACCACGGGCTTGGACATGCCCTTGATGTACTCGGCCGCCTCTTCCTCAGCGGAGCCGCCGATCTCGCCCACCATGACCACGGCCCTGGTGTCCGGGTCGGCCTCGAAGCGGCGCAGGGCGTCGACGAAGTTGGTGCCGATGACCCGGTCGCCGCCCATGCCCACCACGGTGCTCTGGCCGTAGCCGGCGTTGGTGAGGGTGAAGGCGATCTCGTAGGAGAGGGTGCCGGAGCGGGCGACCACGCCGATGGGGCCCGGCTTGTAGATGTGGTTGGGCATGATGCCCATCTTGCACTTGCCGGGGGAGATCAGGCCGAAGGTGTTGGGGCCGATGACGGTGACTTCCTTCTCCCGGGCGAAGGCCATGATCTCCATGGCGTCCTGCACGGGAATGTGCTCGGGGATCATCACCAGCACCTTGATGCCGGCGTCTATGGCCTCAAAGGCGGCGTCCTTGGCGAACGGCGCCGGAACGAAGACGATGGAGGCGTTGGCGCCGTGCTTCTCCACGGCCTCCTCCACAGTGTCGTAGACCGGCACGCCATGGACTTCCTGGCCGCCCTTGCCAGGGGCGGTGCCGGCCACCACGCGGCTGCCGAAGGCGATCATCTGGCCGGTGTGGAACGCGCCCTGGTTGCCGGTGATGTTCTGCACCAGGACCTTGGTCTTTTCGTCGATGATAATGGCCATGCCCTTACGCTCCCTTCGCCAGGGCGACGGCCTTGCGCGCCGCCTCACCCATATCGCGGTAGGCCTCGATGCCGGCCTCCTTGAGGATCTGCACCCCTTCGGTCTCGTTGGTGCCAACCATGCGCACCACCAGAGGCACGGGGATGCCGATGGAGGTCTTCACCTGCACGATGGCCTTGGCCACGTCGTCGCAGCGGGTGATGCCGCCGAAGATGTTGATGAACATGGCCCTGGGGTTGGTGTGCAGCAGCACCTTGATGGCCTCGGCGGTGGGCTCCACGGAGGCGCCGCCGCCGGCGTCCAGGAAGTTGGCCGGGCTGCCGCCGTAGTAGGCCAGGGTATCGAGGGTGCCCATGGCCATGCCGGCGCCGTTGGCCATGACGGCAATGTCGCCGTCCAGCTGCACGAAGGCCAGGCCCAGGCTGCGCACTTCCAGCTCCAGCGGGGTGCCCTCCTTGGTCTCGGGCAGGCCCTTGTGGCGGAAGAGCGAGTCGTCGTCGATATTGAGGCGACCGTCCGCGGCGACCAGCTTTTCGCCCACCACGGCCAGGGGGTTGATCTCCACCAGTTCGGCGTCGTACTTGCGGAAGATGGCGTAGAGGTTGACCACCAGGTCCGCAAACTGCCGGGCGATGTTGCCGGTCAGGCCGATGCGCCGGGCGATCTCACGGCCGAAATAGGGGTGGACGCCCAGGCGGATGTCCACGTGCCTCTTGACGATGTCCTTCTCCGGCACTTCTTCAATGTTGACGCCGCCCATGGCCGAGGCGATGACGATGGGCTTCTTGGCCTGCTGGTCCAGGGCCACGGAGACGTACAGTTCACGATTGATCTTGAGTTTGGGGTCCACCAGGACCTTGTCGACGATGTAACCCTTCAGGTTCATCCCTAGGATTTCACGCGCCCGCTCCCGAGCTTCCTCGGGCGTGTCGGCCAGCTTGATGCCACCGGCCTTGCCGCGGCCGCCCACCAGCACCTGGGCCTTGATGGCGCAGGGCCCGATTTCACGGGCGTGTGCCTCTGCCTCTTCGGGCGTGGTGGCCACCTTGCCGCCCCCGGCGTTAATGCCGTTCTCCGCCAGGATCTGTTTCGCCAGGTACTCATACAGCTTCATGCGGAACCCATCCCTCCCGCTCTGATCCCTCTTCGGGCCTGGCAGCAAGCGGCGACGGCGACCCGTTCGTGCGATAGTCACGGGTTCAGCCGCGCCGCGAAAACGGTGCGAAAGCCGCCAAAACCCCCTCGGGTATCAGGCGGCGCCGTGAAGATTGTAACAAAACCGGCAGGCCCGCCGCAACCCGGACAGGGTCCGGTGGTCGGACGGGCCTGGTCAGCGCCTACGGGCGTGCTGCCGGGCTGGTTTCTCCCGCCGCCGTGGCCTGTCCCTCACGTGTCGATGGCTGTCTGCTTTCGACCCCAAAACATCGTTCTCCTGCACGGAATTGAACTGCGGTGGACCCGGACCGGCGGCCTGTCGCCTCGGCGGCCTGTCAGTTGGTCAACCTTTGCCCCGAGAATGGCGCCACGATCCGCCCCCGTACCAGACAGCCCTCCGTGTGCACCTCCACCTGTGCCCAGTCGGGGACCCGGATGGATCGCCAGATGTCAAAGGAAGGCGTCTCGTTCAGGATGGTGGCCAGCAGCAGGGTGAGGGTAAGGCCGTGGCCCACGATGGCCAGCGGCCCTGCGGCCTCCGGCGACTGGCCTGGGTCCAGGAGGCGGTAGACGCAGGCGCCGATGCGGCCGCGCGCCCGGGCGTTCGGCTCCCAGCCGTGCAAGCTGCCCTTTGGCGTCGCGAGGTACTGGCCAACTGCCTCCGGGTAGTTGTCGAAGCGCTGCCCCGCGGGCCGCTCCACCTCGCCCAGGCAGGGCAGGACTCGGGGCGGCAGCCCGTAGCGCCTGGCGGCCGGCTCCGCGGTAGCCAGCGCCTTGACCTCCGGGCTCGAGTAGATGGCCTTGACCTCCGCCCAGAAGGGCTCGGCCGCCAGGGCCTCGGCCTGTTCCCGCCCCTCGGGCGAGAGCACCCACTGGCTCTGGGGCTGGGTGTAGTCCAGAACGGGCGCCGCATGGCGCACCAGGTAGAGTGTGGTCATGGAGCCCTCCCCCGCATCCGGTTGCCACATGTGGCGGGCGGACCGGCGGCGTACATTTCTTTAACTGATTCCGGTCGACGGCGGCGCATTCCTGCCGCATCCGGCGTAAGATGCGGTGTCAACGTTCCGTAACCTGATACGGAAGGAGCGGTGTTATGGCAGGTGCGCTCTCCGGAACCGCCACCGGCAGCCTTGGCGGCCTGTTCGGCTTCCCCTTCGGATTCTTTGGGTTTGGCCGCCCCATCTGCGTCTTTGGTCGGGTCAACCTGCTCGTGTTTATCGCTGGCCCCACAGCCGCCATCGTCCCGCCGGTCTCGGGCGGCGTCATCGCCCAGGTGACCACCCTGACCGGCGCCAGGATTCCACTGGTGCAGACCAGGCCGGTTCCCTTCGGCGTACCCCTCGCTTCCGTGGACAACCAGTTCGCCGTGGTCTGCGGCGTACCCACCATCACCACCACCGGGCAGCTGGCCCTGGATGTGACAGCGGTGATTCCCTTGGCGACCTTGTTGGCCTCCGGCGGCCTGGGCGCCCTCAGCGGGCTGGGCGGCCTCGGCGGGCTCGGCGGCCTGGGAGGCTTGGGCGGCCTCGGAGGGCTGGGCGGCGTCAGTGGACTTGGCGGGGTGGGAGGTCTAAGCGGCTTCGGCATATGAAGGAAACTCGTACCCGTCTCCGTACATCCGGTCGCGACAAAGGAGAGACCCCGGTCCCAATGGGCCGGGGCCCTTCGTTTTGTCAGCCTGTGAGGCGCCCAGGCGGATCCATCTCGGGCATGCCCGCCTCCGCGCTGATCAGAACTCGATGCCCTTGACGGCGCCGATGCCCTGCTGATAGGCATGCTTTACCAGCTTCATCTCCGTCACGGTGTCGGCTGCCTCAACCACTTCGGCGGGGGCGCCACGGCCGGTCAGAATCACGTGCAGGCGCCGCGGCTTGCCAGATGTCAGCCACCCCGCCACCTCCGCGGGGTCGATGAAGCCCAGACGCATGGCCACGTTGATCTCATCCAGCACCAGCAGGTCATACCCATCCCCAGCCACCTTCTCCCGGGCGAAGGCCCAGGTGGCCTGAGCGCGCTGCCCATGCTCCTCCTCAGTCTTGTGGCTGCGACGGATGCGCACAAAACCGTACCCGCCCTTGTACCACTCCAGCCCAGGCAGCCACCGGGGCGCCTGCTGCTCGCCGGTGCGCCAGTTGCCCTTGATGAACTGGACCACCAGCACCCGCATCCCCTGGCCCACGGCCCGCAGCGCCGTACCGAAGGCGGCGGTGGACTTGCCCTTGCCGTCGCCGGTGTTGACGAGGACCAGGCCCCTGTCGAGCCCCTTCGCTATTCCCAGAATCCTCTTGCCCGCCACGTCCACGGGATGACCACCCTCCCCTGATGGAATGCCCGGTGCCAGGGTCGGCGCCGCAGTACGGTCAGGAACCTCCGCCAGGAAGGAACTCACCATGCCGTGGACCAGGGCGCGCGCCGCTTCCTCCTCCCCCCGGGCCAGCAGGTCGAGAGCCGGACCCCGAACGATGGACGCAAAAAGGGCGGACCGCTCCGCGCCAGACCTACCGGGATGGCGCTGTACCTGCTCGCGGACCTCGCCCAGCAACTCCGCCAGCTGTCCGTACTCAGGCCCCACGGTTCGCTCCAACTCGCGTCGCAACCGCCGGGCCAGGGCCGGGGAGGCGCCGTCCGTGGAAATGGCAACGTGCACCGGGCCGCGCCGCACCTCTGCTGTGAAAGTAACGTTCCCCATCTCCGGCTCCCCGCTCACGCTGAACAGGCGCTCGTCGGCCTCCGCCTGCCTGGCCACGGCTGCGTCCACCTCCCGCCTGCCGGTTGCGGCCACTACCAGGATGGCGCCGGACGCATCCCCTGGGGTATAGGGGCGCTGGAGAACCTCGATCCGCCCTCGTTCCCACAGGGTGCGCAGTCCCAGCGTCAGTTCGGGGCTGACCACCCGAACCCGGGCCCCAGCCTGCAACAGGGCCCTGGCCTTGCGTTCAGCCACCGGACCGCCGCCGACCACGACAGCAAGGCGGCCGGTCAATCTGAGGTTAATGGTCATCATCGCCGCCCTCCCGCCGCCAGACCGTTCAACAGGGCAGAGTCGCCCAGCAGCCCGCCCAGGTCGCCGGCTACCTGCACCCGCACATCATACCTGGCCAACGCGGCGGCCGTCTCCGGGGTTTTGCACAAGAACGGCACCTCGTGAAGAAGGGAAGCCGACTCGCCCAGGGTGTGAAACAGAAAGTGCGCAGCGGAGGGACTGGTCACCACGGCAAGGTGGATGCCGCCCGTGGATAGTTCCTGCCTGAGCAGCTCAACCTCCCTCCAGGCAGGAGCTTCGGGACGACGCGGGAAGACCCAGGGCTCGCCGCCCCGGTCCCTCACCGCCATAGCCAGTTCCGCAGCGGCCTCCGCGGGTTCCTCCAGGGGTGCAGGCAACAGCACCCGCCGGCCAAAGAGCGGCCTCTGCTCCGCCCAGTCCATGACCTCCCGCAGGTCCACCACCTGCCCAATGACGACGATCGCGGGCTGGGCCAATTCCCGGGCGCGCTCCGGCAGGTCGTCCAGGGTCCCAATGACCACCCGCTGTTCCGCCCGCGTTCCCCAGTGGATCACCGCGGCGGGGGTATCGGCGGGGCGTCCGTAGCGCAACAGTTCATCCCGGACCTCGGCCAACCGGCCAAGGCCCATGTAACAGACCAGAGTGGCCGAACTGGCTGCCAGACCCGCCCAGTCGGTACCCGAACGTAACTCCGCCGCCTCATGGCCGGTGACGAACACCACCGTGGAGGCCATGCCCCGGTGAGTAAGAGGTATCCCGGCAAAAGTAGGGACGCCCACCCCGGCGGTGACTCCCGGCACCACCTCGAAGGGGATCCCGGCGCGGCGCAGCGCTATGGCCTCCTCGCCGCCGCGTCCGAAGACAAACGGATCGCCGCCCTTCAGGCGGCAAACCGTCAGGCCGGCCCTGGCCTTGTCCACCAGCAACTGCGAGATGGCCGCCTGGGGCAGGGTATGGAACCCCCCGCCCTCCTTGCCAACATAGATCAGCTCAGACTCAGGAGCGGTTTCGGCTAGCAATGAGCGGGAAACCAGGCGGTCGTAGACGACCACCTGCGCTCGCCGCAGACATTCCAGGCCCCGGACCGTGATCAGGTCGGGGTTGCCGGGCCCTGCTCCCACGAGGTAAACGGTTCCCAGCACCTGCTGCACCCCCTCTTCCGCGCCGTTCCAAACCTCTTACATGGTTGGGACTCCTTAGGTTCAATCGTGCCCATGGCCCAGGAGTTCCGGCGCCAGTAGCCGGAACCGGCAGTGGTCGCAGTTCATGCGGGCAGTCCCCGCCAGGGCTTCCTGCTCCCGGGCCAGGATGAGCTTCACCAGATCCGGATGACTGCCAAAGTAGTGGCCAAGGTGGATGGGGACAGCCTCAAATTCAGCTTGCATGGCCCGGACCCAACCTTCAATCCGGCGTACCAGCACCCCTGTGAAGAGGAAATAGGGCAGCACCACCACCCGCTCTGTGCCCAGACGGGCCAGCCGCCGCATGACCGTCGGCAGGTCCGGCCGGGTGACGCCAGTGTAGCAGATGTCCACCAGGGCGACCTGCTCACGTTCCAGAAAGATGCGCCCCACCTTGGCCAGGTCGGAGTTGGCGTCGGCGTCGCTGGACCCGCGTCCCACCAGAATGACGGCGGTGCTGGCGCGATCAAAGGGGCCGTGCGCAGCCTCCACCTCGGCGAAGCGATCGCGTAGAATGCCAATCATCAAAGGGTCGATGCCAAAAGGCCGGCCGTAGTGAAAGGACACGCCCGGATGGCGACTTCTGGCGGCGTCCAGGTATTCCGGAACCTCAACCTTGGCGTGGTTGGCGGCAAAGAGGGTGATGGGCAGCACCGCAACCTGGTCGGCGCCCCGCTTCACGCAGGCCTCGATGCCCGCATCAATACCCGGCTGTGCCAGTTCGATGAAGCAGTGCTCTACGGGACGCTCTCCGCCCGCTGCCCTTACCCTTTCCGCCAATTCCCGAAACTGGGCGTTGCCCTCGGCCTCTCCGCTGCCGTGCCCCACCAGCAGCAGCGCCTGCGTCATCACACGTCCACCCCCCCGGCCTCGGCAGCCAGCGCGTGGCCGGGCCGTTGCCCAGGCCTGACAGCCTGGCCGGAGCCGTCGCCATCCAGCTCATACTTGCTGGCGTAACCCCGGGGTGTGACCATGTAGCCCCTGTGCACGAAGGTCTGGGAGTTGCCCACGATCACCGTGGCCAGCATCCCCATGTCATACTCCAGCATGTGGTCCAGGTCGGTGAGGGTGATCTCCTGCCGGGGACGGTAGGCCGAGCGCACGATCGCCACCGGCGTTCTGCCCGCCCGGTGACGCGAGATGATCTCCTTGCATTCCACAATCTGTTGCTGCCGCCGCACCGAGGTGGGGTTGTACAGGGCGATGACGAAGTCTGCGGCTGCGGCTGCCTCAATGCGGCGCGCGATCACATCCCAGGGGGTGAGCAGGTCGGAGAGCGAGATGTTCGCATAGTCGTGCATGAGCGGGGCGCCTACCAGGGCGGCGCAGGCGTTGGCGGCGCTGGCGCCCGGGATCACCTCCACCTCCACGCCGGTGGCGGGGTCCCAGTCTCTCTCCTTGAGCACCTCGAAGATCAGGCCCGCCATCCCGTAGACCCCTGCGTCGCCGGAGCTGACCACGGCCACGGTGCGGCCCTGTTCCGCAAGGTCCACCGCCCGCTTGGCCCGGCGCACCTCCTCCGTCATGCCGCTGGTCTGGATGACCTTGCCCTCGCACAGGTGGCGCACCAGATTGATGTAGGTCTTGTAACCGATGACCACGCCGGCCTGTTCAATCGCCTCCCGGGCACGAAAGGTCATGTGCTCGACCGCTCCAGGGCCGAACCCAACCAACAGGATCTTGCCGCGTTGCACCGTAAGCTCACCCTCCTCAAGCCAGTTCAGGCGACTTTAGACACATCAGCAGTTCCTCCGGTGTCCTGGGGAGAACCCGCGCCGCGGGGTACAAACCCAACTCCTGCAGCCGGAGTCCCATCTGTAGCGTCCACGGGGCACGCAGATGGGCGCCGGCCAGCAGTTGCTCATCCTGCAGGACAAGGTGCGGCGCGCCTTGGAGCACCGCTCTTCCCCGGTCCAGCACCGCCACCTCGCTCGCCCAACCATAGGCCAGATCCATGTCGTGGGTCGCCATAACCAGGGTGGTATCGGCGCGGTGCAGGAGCTCCAGGGATTCGACCAACCGCTGGGCCCCCCAGGGGTCCAGGCCCGCGGTAGGTTCGTCCAGCACCAACACCCGCGGCCGCATGGCGAGGACCCCAGCCAGAGCGACCAGTTTCTTCTGCCCGAAGCTGAGTGAATGGGTGGGGCGATCCCATAGGCTCTCAATCCCCAAGGCGTGCAGCACCTCGGCCACGCGTTCCCTGGCCGTTGGCGGTGACAGGCCCTGGTTGAGAGGACCGAAGGACACGTCCTGGAAAACACTCGCGGCGAATAGCTGGTCGTCAGGGTCCTGCAACACCACTCCCACCTGTTGGCGCCAAAGAGACAGCTCTTGCCGACTGTACCGGACGGGTCGGCCGTCCAGCCGGATTTCCCCGCGGGTCGGGCGCAAAACCCCATTAAGGTGCAGCAGCAGGGTGGACTTACCCGCTCCGTTGGCGCCGAGGACCGCCAGCTTGCTACCCCGCTTCACCGTCAGGTCCAGCCCGCGCAGCCCGGCCGCCCCGCCACTGTAGCGGTAGTCCAGCTGCCGTGCCTCCAGGATTACCTCGGCCATGTCCACAGCTCCTTAAGGTAGAGGCTGAGTGTGACCACAAGCAGTTCCAGGGTTACAATGCGACCAAGATTGGCAGGCGCCAGCGCCTGCTCCGGCGACAGCACAGCGAGGTTTCCATCGTACCCCCGCGCGGCCAACCCCTGTTCTAACCGGTTCGCACGAACGAGCACCCTTCTGATGAGGGAGGCGATGAGAAGCCCCAGCGAGTGGCGAGCTGTTCGCAGGTCGCCATACCCCAGGCGCGATGCCTGTGCCGTCCCCATCGCTCGCGCTGTGTCCGTCAGGACGAACAGGAACCGGTAGGAAAGGAGCATCAGATCCAGTACGAACTGCGGAAGCCCCCAGCGCCGCAAGGTCGACAGGAGATCGACCACCGGCGTGGTGAGCGCCAGCAAGTACAGACTCGAGGTTGCGCCCAGGGAGCGCAAGAGAAGAGGGTATGCCACCGCCGCCCCGGTGGGGGAAAACGAAACGTGCCAGCCAACCCTCGGCCCCACCGTGACGCTTACCGCCAGGGCGGCGGCGCTGGCCAGAATAAACCCCAGGGGTGGAAGCAGCAGCCTGGCGTAAAATCCAAAAGGCACACCTGCGCCTCGGGTCGTAAGCAGGGTCATGGCAGCAAAGACCAGCGCCGCCCCCGGCCATGGAGGCAGGATGAGACTGAGAAGGAGCATCCCCGCGGACAGCACCAGTTTCTCCAGCGTATGCCAGCGGCGCCAACGGTTGGTGTGGGCGTAAGTATCAATGAGGTACATGTCGGCGTTCCTGTTCCTGCAATCGGGTCCGCCCGCGGGCGAACCCCAGGGCATAGCCAACCAGTCCCGCGCCACCGGCGGCTTCTATGGCAAAGAGCAAGCTCTCAACCTCGGCGCTGGGCGGGGACCATAGGGAATGAAACCAGGGCTTGTAGTCCGGTCGCATTCGGACGATGACGTCGACCGCCTTGCCGTCTGTTCCGCGGAAGCGTCCACCCCCGACGTGAGCAGCCGGCAGCGCCAGAGGAATGGCCACGAGCAAGATCACCAGTAGCGCCAGCACGGCCCCGCCGCTCCTCACCCTCATGGGGGCACCTCCTATTCAGGCCTCATCAGAAAGAAAGGCCAGGTCCTGAAGCTCATCGCGGTTGTACATAACGATCTGGTTCATCACCAACACGGTCAGCAGCCCTTCGCTGACAGCAAGGGGAATCTGGGTAACGGCGAAAACGCCCGTAAACTTCAGGACCGCGCCCGGGAAACCGCCGGCGGGGTCGGGGAAGGCGAGGGCCAGCTCAATGCTGGTGGTAATGTAGGTGGCCAGGTCGCCGAGGGCGCTGGCGAGAAAGGTGGAAACAGCCAGCGAGGCGCCGCTCCAGCGAGACAGGCGATACACCCCCCAGGCCGCCCATGGTCCCACAATGGCCATGGCGAAGGCGTTGGCTCCCAGCGTGGTCAGGCCCCCATGGGCCAGCAGGAGCGCCTGAAACAGCAGCACCATGGCGCCAAGCAGGGTCATGACCTCGGGCCCGAACAGGATGGCGCCGAGGCCGATGCCCGTGGGATGAGAGGAACTGCCCGTTACAGAAGGAAGCTTTAAGGCCGAAAGCAGAAACACAAAGGCTCCAGCGAGGCCCAGCAGCAGCTTGGCCTGTGGATGCGCCTCCATCTTCCTCTTTACCGCCCGGGCGCTCCGGATCACGAATGGCGCTGCAGCCAACGTCCAGCCGGCCGCATGCTCGGCGGGCAAGAAGCCCTCCATGATGTGCATGGGAACACCCTCCCATCATTGAATCCGCGCCACCGCCACCGTGCAGTTGCCTCGCTTCTGTTTGGGCACCGCCAGGATCGCCCCGGCGCCGGCGCCGAGCAGGGCGGCGGGCTCCGCCACCCCCTGGGCGCCCACGTGCCGCAGGGGAGCGTCGCTGGGATTGGGCACGGCGATGGCGTTGAGGTCATCCTTGCCGAAGAACTGGATCTCCAGGCCCTGGCTCGCCGCCGCCGCCAGCAACCCCGGTTCATCGGCCTTGACGTCGATGCTGGCCCACTTCCGCACCGACTGGGGGGCGAGGCCGTGGGCGGTCAGGACCCAAGCCACCGCCTCCCCGATCTCGTCGGCCGGTGTGCCGCGGTTGCAGCCGACCCCCACCACCAGCGACCTGGGGTGGTAAAGCACCGCCCTGCGGCGCACAGGCGACGGGATCTCCGACCGGTCCGTCACCACCAGGGCGGCGGCGTACCCCTCGCAATCCGCCAGGTCGGCCACCGGCCGGATGTTGGCGGGCAGGGGCCGGCCCGCCGGCCACCAGCCCCGCTCCCCGGCATCCTGGTAGATGGCCACGGGTTCGGCGTTGACCACCGCAGCGCTGACCGCGGTCACATTCTCCCAGGCGGCAATGCGCCAGCCGAACTCCCGGCCCAGCAGGTCCACGGCGATGGTCCCGTTAACGTCAGACGCCGTGGTGATCACCGGCAGAGCGCCCAGGATCTCGCCGATGCGGCGGGCCAGGGCGTTGGCCCCTCCCAAATGGCCCGAGAGAACGGGGATGGCGAACTGCCCCCGGTCGTCCACCACGACCACAGCGGGATCCAGGTGCTTGTCTCTGAGGTGCGGCGCAATCAGCCGCACCACGGCGCCCAGAGATACGAAGAAGATGAGGCCGCTGTAGCGTGCGAACAGCTCGCCCATCAGCCTGACGGGGGAACCCTCAAAGGGGATGACCCCAGCAGCGGGCGCTCCGGCGAACCTGGTCGCCACCCACAGGTCGGTCTCGGGCAAAACCTCGTGCAGGCGGGCCCCCAGGGCGGCACCGTGCCGGGTGATGGCCACAATGGCGAACCGGGGCGGCCGCGCCGATGCGCCCACGAGACCTCCGGGCTGCTCCGCCCCCGGCGGCAGGACGCGCGCCTCAGCCATGCTACCCCTCCTCCGGCGGAACGTCGGCGGCGACCCCGGCCTTGGCCCGGGCCGCATCCCGAAACTTCAGCCAGTCGGCTCGCCGGTGCCTGTGGGAGAAATCCCTGTCGTACAGCCGGGACCGGTATTGCTCCCCGGTAACGGACAAGCTCGGGTCAAAGACCTGCCCCACCATGATCAGGGCGTGCAGCCGGACCCCCGCCGCCCGGGTCTTCTCCGCAATGTCTGCCAGGGTCCCCCGCACGATCTTCTGGTCAGGCCAGCTGGCGCGCTGCACTATGGCCGCCGGCGTGCCGGCGGGGTACCCGCCCGCCAGCAGCTCGTCCACGACCCGGCCGATCAGCGCCGCCGACAGGTAGAGCACCAGCGTGGCCCGGTGGGCGGCCAGGTCCCGCAGCTTCTCCCCCTCGGGCATGGGGGTTCGGCCTTCCATGCGGGTGAGGATCACCGTCTGCGCCAGCTCCGGCACCGTCAGCTCGGCGCCCAGGGCGGCGGCGGCGGCAAAGACGGAGGAGATGCCGGGGACGATCTCATAGGGAATCCCTTCCCGGTTGAGCACCACAAGCTGCTCCAGCACAGCCCCGTAGATGGCGGGGTCCCCCGTGTGCATCCGGACCACGGTCTTGCCTTCCCGCGCCCCCGTCACCAGCACGGCCATGATTTCCTCCAGCGTCAACCCGGCGCTGCCGAAGACCTCGGCGTCCGGCCGGGCCCACCGCAGCAGTTCCGGGCTGACCAGGGAGTCGGTGTACACGATCACGTCGGCCTGCTGGAGCAGGCGCATCCCCTTGACGGTGACCAGCTCCGGGTCGCCGGGGCCGGCCCCGATGAAGTAGACCTTACCCCCCACGGCGCTTCCCCACCAACAGGAGCGAGAGGTACTCCAGCTTCTGCCCACGGAGGAGGCGAACGTCCGCCACGACCTCCTCCTGCCCCGGGGCGGACACCTTCTTCACAAAGCGGGCCTCCCCCACCCTGCCCAGGTCCTCCAGGGCCTGGTAGACGTGCTCAAAGTACCCGTTCACCTTCAGGAAGACCACCGTGTCAAACTGCTCCAGCAAGGCGCGGGCCTCCGCGGCGCTTCCCACGTCCGGGATGATGGCAATGCGCTCGTACTGGTTGGCCAGGGGCATCCCCACCCGGGCGGCAGCGGCCAGGAAGGATGAAACGCCGGGCACCACTTCGACCTCCAGGTCCGGATGCTGCTGCCGCATGTAGTCGTAGAGGTAGATGAAGGTGGAATAGAGAAAGGGATCGCCCTCGGTGATGAAGACGCAGTCCAGGCCCCGTTCCAGCCGCTCCCAGATGGCGGCGGCGTTGCGGTCCCAGTAGGGTTTGAGGCGGCTCCAGTCGCGGGTCATGGGGAACTCCAGGTCAAGAACCTCCTGCTGCCCGGGGCGCAGGTACCTCCGCACAATGCCCGCGGCGAATCCGTCATCCTTCAGGTTCCGCTTGGGCACGCAGATCACCGGGCTGGTGGTGACCAGACGGTGGGCCTTCATCGTCAGGAGTTCCGGGTCCCCCGGCCCTACACCCACTCCGAAGAGAGTGCCACGCCGGACGGCGGTAGTCTCCATCACGGCCATCACTCCTCTCCTCCCGCCGGCGGCATCTCGGCCGTACCGGTGACGATGTAGACGGGGTCAAGGGCCTCGAAGCGGGTCAGGTCGAGGATGGGCTTGGAGCGGGCCACCTGCATGAGGACGATGTCGGCGCGCCAGCCGCGCTCCCGAAGGGCCGTAAGACACTGCTGCAAGTTCTCGAGGGTCGCGGCGTTGGCCACCAACCGGCCGCTGGGCCGGAGGCGCTCCACCGCCAGCCGGACCAGAGCGGCCATGGAGCCCGCCGACCCGCCGATGAAGACGGCGTCGGGGTCCGGCCAGCCCTCCAGGCCCGCGGGAGCCCTGCCGTGCATCATGGCAACGTTGTCCAGGCCGAAGCGCTCCACATTGCGGCGGGCGATGCCCACGTCCTCCTCGTTCTTCTCGATGGCGTAGACCCGCCCCGGCGCCACCAGCCGGGCCGCCTCGATGGCCACGGAGCCGGTGGCGGTTCCGATGTCCCAAACGGTGTCCCCCGGCCGCAGGCTCATCTTGGCCAGGCTGACCACGCGGATCTCCATCTTGGTGATCAGGCCGCGCTTGGGGGTGCGCTGCTCAAAGCGGTCGTCCGGAACGCCAAGGGTGAAATTCATAGCTTAGCTGCCACCTCCAGAAACCTTGTGCCGCCGCCCCTCACTCCCGGACCAGGACGAGGACGTTCAGCGGCGCCCACTCCTGCTGCAAGAGCCCAGGCAGGTCCGTCTCCACAACCCGTTCCTGCACCCCGCCAAGGTGCTCGCAAACGTAGGCCCGGTAACCGGTGACCCCGGCGGCGAGCAGCAGCCTGCCCACGGCGGCGGGGGAGTTCTGCGCGTCGGTGAAGAGGCCCACCTTCGCCGCACCCCGCACCACCTCGACCAGGCCGTCCATCGACCGGCCATGCACCGAGTGCAACACGGCGCCGTCCCAGGGCACCCTCACCCGGGCGAAGGCCAGGGCCATGGCGCTGACGTTGGGGTGGATGCGGATCCGGTCACGCCCCAAGGTAGAGGCCAGCGTGCCGGCGATACCAAAGAAGTTGGGATCACCGGAGGCGAGCACGACCACGCGCCGGGTCTCGGCGTCAAGGCGCTCCAGCAGCGGGCCGAGGGGGCCCCTGATCGGCCATTTTTCCGCCGGATGGCCGGGGAAGAAGGCCAGGTGGCGCGTTCCGCCCACCAGGACCTCCGCCTGCTCCACAATGCGCAGCGCCTTGCCTGTCAGGCTGTCGGGGCCGTCGTCCAGCATGCCGACAATCTCCACCATCGGCCGGGCCTGGCCGCCCGTCTGAGAGGAGCCGTTCATTCGTCCTCATCTCCATCGGGAATGGCGGCGCGGGCCCTTTCCGCCTCGGACGGATCGTACTCCCGCCCCGGCGTCTCGGCCCGGCCCAGCACCGTCCCGTCAAAGTCCAGCAGGATGGTTTCAATGGCAAAGGGAGCTTTGACGTACTCCTGCATCTCGTGGCAAGAAAGCTCGCACAGCCGGTCGAAGACCCGGGTGATGCCTTCCCGCTGGCAGATCTCCTGGAAGTGGCGGGCGGTGTTGGCGCCCTTGATCTCTTCCGCCACCTGGGGCGAAGCGCAGCACCCCGCAGCCACCCCCGCCAGGAAGAGGGGGTCTACCTGAGAATGGCTCTGGTGCAGGGCAAAGTGGCCCTGGGCCACCTTGGACAGCTTGCCGACCATGCCGGCCACCGTGACCTTTCGGATCGCCGGCCGCAGCGTGGCCTGCTTGAGCGACCAGCCCAGGAACTCGCCCATCTGAACGAAGGCCACCTCCGGCAGTTCCGGCAGGACTGCCTGAGCAAAGCGCTCGCTGCGACCGCCGGTGGTGAGCACCAGGTGGGCGCAGCCCTGGGCCAGCGCCACGTCCATGCCCTGGGCGACGGAGGCCCGATAGGCGGCGGTGGAGTAAGGGACCACGATCCCCGTGGTGCCCAGGATGGAGATCCCGCCGAGGACTCCCAGCCGGGCGTTCAGGGTGCGCCTGGCGATCTCCTCGCCCCCCGTCACCCAGATTTCCACCCGCAGACCCCGCTCCGCCAACACCTCCCCCGCCGCCGCGGCCACGTGCTCGGTGATCATCCGCCGG
>CALMNP010000094.1 GCA_937868875.1 uncultured Bacillota bacterium
GCGTGGGGTTGGTCACCAGGCCCGCCCACCTCCAGCCCCAGGCCGGGCCTGGTGACCACCCCCACGCCGGGCCCCCGGTCCAGGGTGATGCCGGGCCTGTCACTGAAAGTGACCGAGGCGCCGATCTCAGCGCCGTGGGTTGCGTCGGGGTCGTCGCCGCCGTCCTTGATGCAGGAGCAGCGGGCGTAATCGGGGCCGAATTCACAGCGGTGCAGCCTGAAGACCACGTCCTGTCCGGCGGGAAGGCGGATGGTCACCTCCGCCTGCGGCATCTGGGTCAGCAGGGCCCGGGTCGCGGCCAGGGCCGCGGCGGTGGCGTTGGCACCCGTGGTGTACCCCTTGCGCAGCTTGCTGCGATCGCGAGGCGGCCTGGCGTCGCTCATGTCCTGCCACTCCTCACCGGTCCCGGTAATGGTCGCCAGGGCTGGCCTGGCCGGTGGCGATCTTGAGCAGAGCGTTGACGGCGGCGGCCGCCACGGCGCTGCCGCCGCGGCGCCCGAGCAGGGTGGCGCAGGGCACGTCGCGCTTCAGCAGCTCCTCCTTGGACTCCGCCGCGCTGACAAAACCCACCGGGGTGCCGATCACCAGGGCCGGGCGGCAGCGCCCCTCGTCCACCAGGTCGAGCAGGGCCAGCAGCGCCGTGGGGGCGTTGCCGATCACCACGATGGAGCCGCTGAGCTGCTCCTCGTAAAGCCGGACGGCGGCCACGGCCCGGGTGGTTCCGTCCGAGCGGGCCCTCTCCGGCACGCGGGGGTCGTCCATCAGGCAGGTGATGGTATTGCCCAAACTGCCGGCCATGCCGGCGTTGATGCCGGCCGTGACCATGCGCACGTCCGTACAGATGGCGCAGCCCCGGCGCAGCGCCGCGACGCCGGCTTCCGCCGCCCCGGGGGACACCCTGATGTGCCCGGCGAGGTCCGGGTCGCCCGAGGCGTGAATCATCCGTTTAGCCAAGGCCTTGCCACCGTCATCCGGGGGCAGAAGGCTCTCGGGCACCAGCTCGTCGATGATCTGAAAGGATCGCACTTCTATGTCCGCCGGGTGCATCCCGTAGCGCTCCACGAGGGTTTGTCTCACGAACGGAACCCCTCCTGTCGTTCCTCTTGATAGGCCCGGGCCGCCGCCACAAAGCGGGCCGCCGCCGCCGGCTGGGCGGCGAAATGGACGTGTACGTAGCTGGCCAGCAGCCGGCGCCGCCAGAATCCCTCCGGCCGGGTCCCTCCCCGCCGCGTGGTTGCGAGATAGGCGGGCTCCCAGCCGGGCGGACGTTGGTCCAAAACGGACCAGTGGAACTCGTGTCCGGTGAGCGTCTCCCCCGGGCGTGCCAGCAGGGTTTCCCCCTGAGCCACGGCGGTGACGTATCCCAACGATGCCAGCCGCTGCTGCATGCGGGCCTTCACCGGGATGGCCCCTATCATGGGCCACTCCAGCCCGTCCCCATCCACGATGGCCTCCGACAGGAACATGAGGCCGCCGCATTCGGCGTACACCGGCATGTCCGCTGCGATCGCCCGACCCACGTCCAGGCGCAGCGGAGCGTTGCCGGCCAGCTCCCGCCGGTAGACCTCGGGAAAGCCGCCGCCCAGGTAGAGGGCGTCCAGGTCGGGCGGCAGGGCGCCGTCCCTCAGAGGGCTGAACGTCACCAGTTCCGCCCCCAGGCTGCGCAGCACGTCCAGGCCATCCTCGTAGTAGAAATGAAATGCTTCGTCCCGGGCCAGCCCGATGCGCACCGGCCGGGCCGGCTCGGGCTCGCCGGCCGGCTCCGGCACGGAGCCCGGAGCCGTCCGTGACGGCGAGATGGGCGTCAGGGAAACCTCCGGCGCCGGCAGGGGACCGCTGCTGCGGGCCAGGCGCAGCACCGCCTCCAGATCCACGGTGCGGCTCACCAGATCGGCGAGGCTGTCCAGGTAGGCTGCCACCTGGGAATGCTCGTAGCTGGGCACCAACCCCAGATGCCGCTCCGGCGTGCGGATGGATGCCTGCTTGGGCAGGTATCCCACCGGCTCGACGCCCTCCACATACGTCCGCACCACTTCACACAGCAGCTGGTAATGGCCTTCCGAGCCGACGTTGTTGAAGATCACGCCGGCGATCCGCAGGGCAGGGTCGAAGGCCTGCAGGCCGCGGAGCAGGGGGGCCGCCGTTCGGGCCATGCCCCGGGCGTCCAGCACCAGGAGCACGGGGGCCGCCAGGCAACGGGCCACCTGTGCTGTGGACCCGGCCTCCGAGGCCGCGCCCGCTCCGTCATAGAGGCCCATGACCCCCTCGATGAGCGCCAGATCCGCGTCGCGCATGGTTCTGGCGGCCAAGGCGCGCAGGGCATCCTCGCCAAACATCCAGCTGTCAAGGTTCCTGGAGGGGCGGCGGGTGGCTACGGTGTGATAGGTGGGGTCGATGTAGTCCGGGCCCACCTTGTAGGGCTGAACCCGCAGGCCCCTGCGGGCAAGGGCGGCCATCAGTCCGGTGGCGACGGTGGTCTTGCCGGCGCCGCTCTGGGCGGCGGCGACGACCAGACGGGGTGTTGCAATCATCGTGGACACCTTCCGGAGGCCACCGTGCCCTCCACCTCCCAACAAAAATACCCCGACCAAAGTCGGGGTAAGAATGAGATGACCATGGCACCCTTCCGGCGCCGTCATACTCCCCCCTTTCCTCCGAAGGTGGTCGTATCCCCACACCGGGCAGGTTTCCTGGCTTCCGGGTCACCGCTCCGTTCGCTCCTTCCCGGCATAACCGGTGGATCTTCCTTGCGAACGGAACTCTCCGGTAACAGTGGCGGGACCGCGCCGGACTTGCAGCCTGACTGCGCACCGGTCTTCCCTTTTGCCCTCCGGCAGCAGCCGGAGGCACCTGATGTGTTGCTATGAGATTGTAGTCGCATTATAAGGTTCTACGCCACTCTTGGCAAGAACTTCTTTCCCTTCATGCCATGGCGCTACGAGGCCTTGCCAGCTCGCG
>CALMNP010000095.1 GCA_937868875.1 uncultured Bacillota bacterium
CCCTTGACTGCGCCGGAGAGATACCCCGTGCGCAGGTACCGCTGAAGGAAGAAGGTCACCACCATTACCGGCAGGGTGAGGATGGCCGAGTAGGCGGCCGCCGAGAACCAGTTGCCGCGGTTGATGTAGTAGTAAGTGAGCAGGGGCAGGGTGCGGTCGCTAAGGGTCAGGTAGAGGGCCATGGTGAACTCGTTCCACGAGTCCAGCCAGGCAAAGATGCTGGCCACGGCCAGGCCCGGCAGGGCCAGGGGCAGCACCACCCGGGTGAGCGCCCCGCTCCGGCTGGCCCCGTCCACCAGGGCCGCCTTCTCCAGGTCCGTGGGAATGGTCTCGAAGGTGCCCACCAGGATCCAGGCGGTGAAGGGCAGCTCCTTGATCATGTGGGCCAGCACCAGGCCGGCCACGGTATCGGTGAGGTTCCACTTGATGAAGGTGACGGCGATGGGCAGCGCGATGCCCACCTCCGGGAACATGCGGGTGAAGAACAGGGCCAGCACGCTGACGTACCGGTAGGGCTGGGGCAGCCGCGAGATGACGTAGCTGGCCGGCGCCGCCATCAGCAGCGAGCCGAGGGTGGTCAGGGTGGCGACCAACAGGCTCTTGCGCAGGGGCGCCCAGAGGTTGCCCGAACTGAGCACGTCCTTCCAGTGCTCCAGGGTCACGTGATGGATCAGGAAGGTCGGGTGCTGGGTCAGGACCTCGCCCGGCAGGCTGATGGACACCTTGGCCATCAGGTAGACCGGAAAGAGCAGCATGAGGGCCGCCAGGATCAAGGCCGGTACCGCCAGGGCTCGCCCCAGCCTCGCCACCGGATCGCCGCTGCGGCGGCGGGTGCCGGTGGGCCGGCCTGCGCCGGTGGGCCGGCCGGCGCGGGGAGCCGTGGGCGTCGTCACATCACGTCACCCCTTCCCCGCTCGACCAGGAAGAAGTACCCGGCCACAAAGATCAGGATGATGACCAGCAGGATGGTGGACGCCGCCCCCGAGGTGTTGAAGTTGCCGTAGTTGTACTCGGTATAGGCGTAGGTGGAGAGCACCGGCGTGTAGCGGCCGGCCAGCACCAGGGGCAGTTCGAAGATGCGGAAGGCATCAACGGCCCGGATGATCAGGGCCATGGTGATGGCCGGACGAAGCAAGGGCAGGGTGATGCGGGTCAAGGTCTGCCAGGCGGTCGCCCCGTCCACCGAGGCGGCCTCATAGACGCCCTCGGGGATGGACTCCAGTCCGGCCAGCAGGATGAGCACCACCAGCGGCGTCACCTTCCACATGTCGCCAAAGACGACCATCAGCAGGGTCCGCAGGCCGCCGGCGGCCCAGTCAATGGGCTCCGCGATGAGGTGCAGGCGGAAGAGCAGCTCGTTCAGGTACCCGCTCGAATCGAAGATGTAGAGCAGGGTGACGCCGGCCACCAGCGTGGGCACGCCCATGGGCACCAGCAGAATGGAGCGGAACAGCCCGCGCCCCCGGAAGGGCCTGGACAGGATGAGCGCCAGCACCAGCCCCACCGCCAGTTCGAAGGTCAGCCCCAGCAGGGTGATGACCACGGTGTTGGTCAGGGCCTGGCCGAACTGCCCGTGGCCGAACAGCTCCCGGTAGTGCTCCAGAGTGAGCCGCCCGGTGTCGGCGGCCGTGAAACCGAGGCGAATAGTCCGCAGCACGGGCAGCAGGGTGAAGCCGAAGATGTAGAGGCTCAGGGGAAGGACAGCCAGCACCTCAAAGCCGTGCCGCTTCAGGAAACGGACCGCAGCCACGCCTGCATTCCCCCTTCCGCTGTAAAGCCTTACATTTTACTCGGCGGAATCCCGGGATAGCCGCGTGTTGGCGCGGTACCCCTGCAAGGCCGTCTCCGCCCCTGGCTGCGGAACGGAGTCAGCCCCGGGGCGGGGCCGTGCTCTCCCGGACCACGAGACGGTGGGGCAGAACCAGCCTACGTCCCCGGAAGGAATCCGGCTCCTCCTCCGCCAGGCAGCGGATGAGCAGCAGGGCTGCTTCCTTGCCGATGTCGTACATCGGCTGGGACATGGAGGTGAGCGCCGGCCGGATGGTGCCGGCCAGGCGAATATTATCGAAGCCGATGACGGACACGTCCTCCGGCACACGTATGCCGCCGTCGCGCAGGGCGCCCATGACGCCGAGGGCCATCAGGTCGCTGGCTGCCGCGATGGCTGTAGGCAGAGGCCGTCGCTTTAACAATTCGC
The DNA here is from genome assembly GCA_937868875.1 of uncultured Bacillota bacterium. Taxonomy (GTDB): domain Bacteria; phylum Bacillota; class Sulfobacillia; order JAMDAP01; family JAMDAP01; genus JAMDAP01. The sequence continues at coordinate 2,198 of CALMNP010000095.1, forward strand.
GCGTGACCTGGTAGGCCTCGTCCGCGGTCCATTGGGCCTGAAGGGCCAAACCGTCATCAAGGGTCAGCCCGTGGCGCGTCAGGGCGTCGCGGTAGCCCTGCAGGCGGGATTCGCCGGATACCGGGTCACTGCCGGTGACCACCGCGATGCGCCCGTGGCCGAGCCCGATCAGGTGTTCCATGGCTTCCGCCGCGGCCTGCCGGTTGTCCACGAGGACGCAGGGCAGCTCGCCGCGCGGGTCATGGGTGGCGGCCAGAACGACGGGCAGCTTCAGCCTCCGAAAGGCGTCCAGGTGATCGGCCGTAATGGTGCCGCTGTGGTAGATCAGCCCGTCCACGCGCTTCTGGCGCAGAACTTCGAAGTACTCGATCTCTTTGGCGGTGTCCAGGTCCGAGTTGCACAGGATGACGTTGTATCCCGAAGCGTGGGCGGCGTCCTCCAGACCGCGGACGACCTCGGGAAAGAACGGGTTGCTGATATCAGGCAGCACCACGCCCAGCGTGTGGCTGCGCCGGCGCACCAGACTGGCGGCCAGCGCGTTGGGCTGATAGCCCAGCTCCCGAACAGCGGCCTGAACCCGCTCCCGCGTGGCGGGAGCGACTACGCTCTGACTGTTGATGACCCGCGACACGGTGGCCGTGGAAACGCCCGCGTGACGGGCGACGTCTGCAATGGTAGGCTGCATGGCACACCTCTGTAAGCGTTTACAACATTGCTTTCGACGGTCCGGTTGAAAAGTCCTTCTCCCCCCTGG